>NZ_JAUNXI010000015.1 GCF_030539875.1 Methanobrevibacter sp. | reverse complement strand
ATAAATTGTAATATGTTTGTTATGTAATTGGAAGCTCATTAGATATTATAAAATGTCATATGTTTTATAAGCACTAGAATTTAAACAATATTATAAGAAAAATGGTATGGCATATTGATTTAATTTAGTAACGCATAATAAGAACAGTATGTTGGAAATGCAGTCAAAAATTTAAGCATATAATAATCATTATGTAAAAAAAGAAAAAATGAATAAGAAAAAAAGAGTATTTATTTTAGAAACTAATTTAAGTCTTAATTTATTTTTAAAATCTCATCCAGATCAAGTCTAGGGGAATCATATTCATTAATATGCTCTTCGGATTCGTGTCCAATTGCAATTCCCATAATAATATCCTCATCTTCTGGAATTGGGAGATTGTCTCTTAAGATGTAAGGATATTTGATTAATTCATATGCAGGAATGGAATCTACTCCTAACTCAGTAGCTGCAAGCATCAAGCTCATTCCAAAACCGCCTAAGTCATAAAGGGAATATCCGGTATAGTCTTTAGGAAGTGCAAGGTAAACAATAGCAGGGGAGTTGAAGAGGATGTGCTGCACATGGTTGAAGTTTTCTAAATCCTTGTCGTCATCGAATTTTTCGATTGAGTCCATTAAGTCAGCCATGTTCTTCTGGCCTCTTTCGGAGAAGTTGGTTCTGTGGCCTGGATTCATGTCTGCGGAACCTTTGATCTTCTTGTCGTTTTCTGCAATCCATGCTTCACGAATGGTTTCCAGAGTTTCACCGGTTGCAATGTAGACGTTCCAAGGCTGGGAGTTTTCCCAGGATGGAGACATTGCAGCAATTTCAACTATTTTTTTCAATGTTTCTTCAGGTATTTCATCCTTTTTAAAGTCTCTTGAAGAGTGTCTTTTTTTCATTACTTCTAAAAATTCCATTATAACACCTGTAACTATATTTAAATCTATCAAATTTAAATTAAAAAGTTAGTTAAAACTTACTAGCAATATTTAATAAAAAATAAAACAAATATATCATTCAATGACTGAACTTTTAAGGGTCTTGATAATTTTAATTAAGTAGTTTAATCAGGTTTAGATTTTTAATAGAATTTAACCAGTTTTAAAAATATTGATTTAATGATTAAGGTTTTAACATGGAGACAAGCATAATTTATCAAAAAGACGCATGTCCAATAAACTGCGTTAACGAACTGCTATCAAGAAAATGGGTTTTCGGAATAATGAAGGACCTTTTTGCAGGAAAGAAGCATTTCAATGAATTCAAAGCAGACAAGCCTAATTTAAGCAATGTCGTTTTGTCCGACACATTGAAATATCTTGAAAATCAGGGGCTTATTTGCAAGAAAATCATTGATGATGATGCAAAAAGAAGCACTGAATACTACCTTACAGAAAAAGGAAGAAAAATGAATAAAATATTGTATGAAATGGTGATTTTTGGATTATACGAATTGGAAGGCGATTTAAGAGATGATGAATTCAAGGAAAAGATAAAAAAAGGCTATGAAGAAATATTGCTATAAAAAAATCTTGTTTTAAAAATAAGAAATTATTGCTAAAAAAATAAGAATATTGATTTAATGAATTTAAATAAATAAAAAATGTATTAAAAAATATATATTGCTGAAAGGATATTGGGGAATATTTAAACGTATTCCCTGGTTAAACCAATATCCAGTATTTCAGGATTGTTTGCTTCAAGATATGCAAGCTTGTCCTGGAATCCCTTGATTAATTTTTCCTTTTCCTTTAAATGTCCGCTTACGCGTGCCACATTGTTCTGGTGATGGCCGTAGAAATAGACATTGCCTGGAACATCCAAGTTTTCAATCAATGCCATCTCGTCTTCGATTATCTCTCTTTCTGTCAGCTGTTGGAATTCGCCGCTGTCACGCATCTTCGCCAATTCGGTTCCTGAGGCAATTCCTGTTGTTATGATGGAAATCATTTTTGGAGGATATGCGCTCAATATCCTGGCTGTATCCATCACATGCTCTTTGCGGTATTTCCTGCCTCCTGCACCTCCCATCAAAAGGGAGATATATCTCATTTTAGAATTCTTCAACTTCTCAAGGGTTTCATATGCCTCTTTTTCACCATATCCCTTGTTCAATAATTTAAGAACATCATCGCATCCTGATTCAAGGCCTATGTATATATCATCATACATTGCTTCGTATAATTGATCCAATTCCTCCTGTGACTTGCGCATTATGTTTCTGATTGATGCCTGGCATGAAATGACTGACATCTTAGGGAAGTATTCGCGAATCAAATCGCTGATTTCCAGCAATCTTCTATTGGAAAGGGCAAATGGATCTCCATTTGCTACTGTTATCTTGCGCAGATTGTGGGGATATATTCTTGAAAGCTCCTGCAAGTCCTCTTCGATATGTTCTCTTGGTGAGACTCCGAATTTCACATCCTTGTACATGTTGCAGAAAGCGCATTTGTTCCATGAGCATCCGTAAGTTATCTCTAAGATTGGAGTGTTTGCCTCTAATGGGTGTCTGTAAACCGGTCCTGTGTAGTGCATCTTATCACCTCATAAATTTCATTTGGGGTATTGTAACTTTCTATTGGGTATTTATATTTTCCTTTTGGAATGATTGGTTTAATTTATAAATTTCCTCTTGGCAGTACTGAATCCAGCAGTCCTGGATTGTTTCTGTCAATTTCCTCAACTCTGTTTTTCAACTGTTTAATCATTTCGTCCTGGTATTTGAAATACATTGTAATCCTGCTTAGATTGTAGATATGGGCTCCAAAATAGAGGCAGTCATCATCCATTTCAAGGTTTTCAAGGTATATCAATTCCTCATCCAGCATTTCCCGTTCAGTTGGAATTTCGAATTCTCCATTTTCAACCATTTCCTTTAAAGGAGTATTGTCCTGAACCGCTGTTGACATTGTCAAAATCATCCTTGGCTTGAATCTGTTTAAGAGCTTGATTGTTTCAGCTGCGTTTTCATGGTAGTTTCCTTTTCCTGCAACTCCAAACATTATGATTGCATTGTAGGAGATTCCCGCTTCTTCTAGTTTTAAAAGAGCTTCATATTCATCCTTATCCACACATCTTCTCAAGTCATTTCCAAACAGCATTCCCGCCGCAGGTATGATGAACCAGTTTAAATAAATAAATTAATAAAAAATGACTTAAAAGATGAATCCATTCCCATTAAACAGAATGATCTTGAAAAAAAGTAAGTTGATTGAATGGATTCAATCATCCATCCCTATCAATCTTTTTAAAGGCTAAAGGATATACGGCAAGTATTATGAATGTGAATAGGGAATACTTGATGCAATCAACCAATTCGGTTTTGCCCGCAAGTTTTGGAATCATGACAAAAAGCAATATGAACAATACGATTGCCCCTAAAACTCTGACTATCGCATCACGTCTGCTTTTAGGGTTTTCAAAGTTAACGTATTTCTCCTCGATAAGAAAACCTGATGAAATACCTGCAGCCAATGCCACATACTTAATATAACTTATTGTAGGACAGAACACGATTCCCACTAAAGACAGTGCAATAATCCCCAAATAGAGATATTTCCTATATTCAACCTTATCATAAATGCGGGACAATGCTAATATTATCACCAAGGCAATGATGAAACCTGCAATAGTGTCTGTCGGAAAGTGAACGCCTAATCCTACCCTTGAAATCGCAACAATCAAAACTCCAATCAATCCAAGTGCAATATATGGATTATTCCTGATGTATATTGGAATGGCTAGAAACAGGTTGGTTGCCATCATCGAATGACCGCTTGGAAATGAATATCCCTGAATCTTAAAGTCCAAAGGATTCTGGTCGGGCACATTGGCATAAATACACTTGACCTTATCCACAACGGCATATGGCCTTAAGCGTGCGACAGTCATCTTGACAAACTCGCAGCACACGCCGGCCGCACCCAAGGAGAGCAATGTGAATTTACCCCAATCCTTATTGTATGCCAAATAGATTAGAATGAATAACAATGCAAGAACATTCTTGGAAACGACATTCGCTATAATTTCAAAAAACCCTAATACGAAACTCGGAAGGGAACTCTGCAGGAATAGTATCAGTTGAACCTCCCATGGAAAATAAAAAACTGTTCCAATCATATTATTAAATTTATTTTATTTTTATAAAAATATTACTGAAAAAAGAAGATATCATCAATAGGCAGGCATTTATTCTTTTTTAAAACCATCCATTTGGATAAATGCTCCGATAAATGAAAACATGACCTGAAGTTGGAAAATGCAAATTTAGCAGTATACAAGTTTTCCCAACAAATCAGGTCTTATTTGATTTGAATTTCCAATAATATTGGCTCATGAGCAAGTTTTCCCAATAAATCAGGTCTTATTTGATTTGAATTTCCAATAATATTGGCCCATGAATCAGAATCAATTCCGTTAATGCAAGACAAATTAGCAATTGTCCCTTCATCAGCCTAGGCTTGACCGGATGCTACTCTTCCCGAATCTTTCTTGTTTTCAAAAGGTCATTTCATAAAAACATTTGCAAATTCACTTGCCCTCCATTACCATTAGTTTTTTAAGGTAATTGTTTGCATAGACAATAGCTATTAATCCTCCAATTGTATATCCAACCAATATCCCAAACCATACGCCATTTATTCCCCATCCAAACACTATTCCAAAAAGTATTGAGAAAAATGTCGCACATATCGCTTCACGAATAATTGTAAAGACCAATGAATGTGTTCCTTTTCCAATACCCTGGAAGACATAGGTTGAAATAATCCCTCCCGGAAAGACTATAAAGAACCACAGAACTCTAAAATAAAAACCAAAACCAAATAAACTTAAAAATAGAAAAAACAAGAAAAATTAAGAAAAAATAGATTTATTGACAAACCCCTTTAAAAAAATTTATAAAATTTTGTTATTTCTAAAATTAATATTCCTAAAATTTTCCTCATCTATATTTGATTAAATATTATTTTTTTTCAAGTCAAAGTCAATATTATTCACATATATATAATATTAACAATATAATAATAATTGGTTATTAATTAATAATCCATATTTTTTAAATATGCGCATTTCAATTCTAGGAGGAATTAATTGAAAAATAAATATGTGATAAGTTTTATTCTTGTCATTTGTCTATTGATGATGAGTTTCTCAGCAGTCAATGCAGCAAATGTGCAGGATAACAGCTCAAATGATTTATTTTCTCATGATGTTTTCCAGTCCGCGGAATTGCCGGTTTCTGACAATCAGCTTGCGAGTGATAATGAGAATGATCTCTTATCTGTTTCAGCAGATGATGATTTTTCAGCTGTTTCAGATGGAGATGATTCTTTAGCTGTTTCAGAAGATAATCTATTAACTGTTTCAGCAGATGATGAGAAACTTGGCGAAGATGAGACTGGTTCCTTTGATGAATTGCAGAGACTCATAGATTCAAATTATGGATCTACCCTTGTGCTGGATAAGTCATATGCTTATTCAGCCAATGACAAGACTATAGAAATTAAAGACTCTATCGACATTGATGGTAATGGATATGCCATTGATGGTAAGAATGCGGTCCAAATCATGAAAGTCACATCAAATGATGTGACATTGAGGAATCTGACCTTTGTAAACGGGCTTTTAAGGAGATATTATCCTGGAACTGCTCCTGATACCAGCTGGACAGGCTATTTTGGAGCAGATATCAGCTGGATAGGGGACAATGGAAGGATAGAAAATTGTATCTTTGAAAATTCAACACTCAATCCTCCATTGCCTACAACCATGGTTACTGCAGGATTCTATCAGTATGGAGGAGCCCTTTACCTTCAGAATTTCACAAATGGAGTAGTCAACAACTGTACATTCAGGAATTTGCGAGCATTGGCAGGAGGTGGAATCTATATCTGGTCCACTGAAGAGGATTCAAATATCACAATCTCCAACAGCTCATTTGTCAACTGTACAGCATATGAATGGAGAGCAGGTGGAGGAGCTATCCTGGTCGGTGCAAAAAAGGTGAATATTACCCAGTGTAATTTCACTGACAACAGTGCAATCCAGGGAGGAGCTGTCTTGATCATGCACGGAAGCAAATATGACACCACAGTTCCAAATTCCACTTATCCAAGAAAGGGTATTTCATACATGCCTGGAGATGGAACAGTCATTGAAGACTGCAAGTTCACTAACAACACCGGTGGTGTGATTGAAGGTGAAAGCGGTGGTTATGGTGGTTCTGCTGTATATATTGGAGCTCCCGACTGCATTATCCGAGATTCCACATTCGACAACAACACCAATGGAATGAACGGTGGAGGCTATGGAGGAGCAATCATGATCTTGATTAATAATCCAAGTGCTAGTGATGTTCCAAAAGGTGTGAATGCAACCATATTCAATTGCAATTTCACTGGAAACAACGCCTCATCTTCCGGAGGATCCGCTTATTATGGCGGTGCTATCTGCCAGCTTTCCTCATACACAGGTTCATTCAACACCAACATAAGCCAGTGCATATTCAAGGAGAATTATGCAGGCGATGGCGGTGCCTTATACCTTCTCGGTTCAAATACTGTTGACAACTGCACTTTCATAAACAATACTGCCAACAGGTATGGCGGTGCGTTATATCTCACATCAAGCGATAATAACGTAGCAGGCTGTGTCTTTGAAGAAAACAAGGCGGAAAATGCTCAATCCACTATATCAAACTATGGAGGAGCAGTATATATCGGAGGATCAAGCTATTACACAGGATCCGCTCATGACAATCTGATTGATAACTGCTCATTCGAGAAGAATACAGCAGATTATGGAGGAGCGGTTTATGTTGCAAATACTGGTGAAAATACTACAATTAAAGACAGCAATTTTACTGAAAACAGTGCCCAGTTACAAGGAGGAGCTGTAGCAGTTTATGCTCCAACTGAGATCATATCCTCCAGATTCGATTCCAATACTGCCGAAAACGGAGGAGCGGTATTGCTTTCATGCAACAGCACAAATATCACAAAGTCCAATTTCACAGAGAACTCTGCGGATGAGGGCGGAGCTGTCTATTGCATCGGTTCATACAATCTTATTGGAGATTCCAATTTCACCAAGAACCATGCTTCAGACAATGGAGGAGCTGTAGCAATGCTCCCATATATTGTGCCAAGTGGTAATAGAGTCGACACCAGCACTGGATATGAATATTACTACAATATTCCATATAAAACAGGCAATAATAGAATAACCGGTTCAACTTTTGATGAGAATTATCTTAGCTCAGAAGATGGTCAGGGAGGAGCCATATACATCTGCGGATGTGAAAATGAAACAATAAAAGAGTGCAATTTCACAAACAACACAGCCTATAAAGGAGGTGCTGTGAGTGTAGTTCAGTTCGTTTCACAAAACGCAACCAAGGATGTTTACTACAGGCCTACAAAAACATGGACACGAAACATTACTTTGGAGTATGTATTCAATTCCACAGGAATCGTCATCGATGGCGATCTCTTTGAAGGCAACATTGCTGAAAACGGAGGAGCCATGTACTGGAAAGACAGCGATGGTGAAATCACTGACTCTAATTACACAAAGAACCGTGCGTTCTCCGGAAGCGCCATATTTCTGGATAGTGGATATTTGAATATTTCAGACTCTTCATTCTTCTCCAACCTGGCTAATGCCAGCGCATTGGAGATGAACGGTGTTGACAGTTCTCTGCCAAACAAAGTGGTCGTGGATGGGGACAAGGTATCTTTCCATGCCAATTTCACAGGTCATGACAATATCAACAATGCAATCTTCAACAATCAGGAAGATGCAGGAAGAATCAAGTTCAAGAATGTCGACTTCCATGGATACAATGGAAACACAGGCAGTTCCCTGGTTTATACTGTAAACGGATACCAGAACAGTGAAAATGGTGTTCTTCCTTATCAGGACGAGCATGAAGGCCTCATCCCAATCAACTTTGAAGTTGAAAAAATCGACGGAGATAGTGCTGTATTAGTTGCAAACCTGACAAACAATACAAAAATCGATGGATTTGCAGAGATTATCGATCTTGTATTGGCGCCAGGCAAATACCGAGTAACCGCAATCCATTATCTGGATGACTATTATACTGAAGTCAGGTCTGAAGCTCAGGAATTCGTAATTAGAGGCAATTCCTCAGCTCATGCGGATGATGTGGAGGTCACATATGACAGCGATGTAGTTGTGGCTGTTGAAACAGAATACGCAACAGGACTCAAGGATATAGTCATAATGGATGAAGACGGCACAACATTGGCTGTTGACTTTGAACTTGTCAAGATTGATGACAATCATTATGAAGTCACCATCAAGGGTTTGGATGTTGGAAAATATTCCATTAATTTCACAACCCAGGTTGGCGATGATTACATAAGTGAATGTACCAACAGCTCTAAAATAAGAGTCAATCCTGCTCCTTCATATGTTTGGGGCGAGGATGTGGATGTCATCTTTGGCGAGCCTATTGTCATTCCTGTTGAAAGCGTGAATGCTACAGGCATTTCTTATCAGATTATTGATGGCAGTGATAATGTTGTTGCTGAGGGTGCTCTTGAAGTGGGCGGTTCCATTAAAGACCTTGATTTGCCTGCAGGCGAATATACTGTAAAACTCACAACCGTTACCGATGAAAATCACGATAGCGTATCTAATACTTCCAATTTAATAGTAAGACATAAAATAACTGTTGTCCTTGACCCGGTTATTGGTTATACAGGTGAATACAAAGATTTCCATGCTCATGTCTTTGATGAAAACGGAAATCCTGTAGATGGTGGTGAAGCAGTCATGACTATTGTTTACACAAACAGGCTTGCTCTTGCCATCTCAATGAATTTCTTGTTGAATGCGGCGGATGAGACTTATTCAGCTTCCGTTGTCAACGGAGAGGCGGTATTCCCTAATATCAAACTCGGCGAACCGGGTGTATATCCTTCACAGGTATTATACACCAATGATTATGCTTCAGTTAAAAACGAGTCAACAGTAACCATATTGAAACTCAATACAACCGTTAAGGGAGATGATGTTTCAGGAAAACCTGGCGACTCAAAATCTATTTCAGTGGATGTATTGGACCAGAATGGAAATCCTGTTGAAAATGGAACAGTCACATTGACATTGAATGGAAAGACATATAATGCTACCGTTGAAAAGGGCAAGGCCGTATTCAATGTTGTTCTGCCAGACCCTGGGGATTATGAAGCTATTGTCAAATATGAAGGCAATGACTTTTACAACCCATCAGGCTCTACAATCAAAGTGCATGTGGATAAGATCAACACATCTCCTTCTGCCGATGATGTCACCGGCAAGAAAGGTGAAAAGATGGATATCACTGTCAATATTGTAGATGAAAATGGCAAGCCAGTTAAAAACGGCACTGCAACATTGAAGATTGGAGGCAAGTCCTATAATGCAGAGGTAGTAAACGGAGTTGCAGTATTCAAGGATGTTGAACTTCCTTCAGACGATGCTGTAGCAGAAGTCATATATCATGGCAATGAGTATTATAACAGCAGTTCCACTACATTTTCAATAAAAATAGATCATGATAACGGCAATAATGAATCAGAACCATCAAATGGTAAATCTGCTGAACTGCCTGTGAGCAGTGCAACCGGTAATCCATTTGTCATGCTGTTGATAGCTTTAGTTGTTTTAGTTTCTAATAGCATATTCATACGAAGAAAATAAATTTAAACTCTAATTGGGATTTTTATCCCTTTTCTTTTCTTTTTTTTTAATTGCAATATTTAGATTATGGTTTTTTTCTGTTTCTTTTTTTATTACAATAATTTGATTATGGTTTTTTCTATTTCTAATTTATTTCAAGCTGCTGATGAAGTCGTTTGATATTGGAAATGTGATAGTGTAATCCTCTTCGCAACCTTCCTTGACAAGTTCGAAATCCCGAGAGCCTGTTATGTATGAGATTATGTTCAAGTCCTTCCTGTTTGGATTGTCCAGGTCTCCATATTCGTTCCTTATCCTTAAAATGCCATTGTTCTTCTCTCTTCTCAGCGTTTAAAAATTAATAATAATTAATGAATATTATACAAATCAATCCATTAAATTGCAAATTTTAAAATACAATAAAATTACATAGATTAATATCCGTTTCTTTCAAAACTTTTAAAGTAAAATATGATTTACTATAAATTAATTTAAAAAATGATTCTTAACATAATAGGTGATTTCATGAATAAGACATTTATTACTAAAATGCCAAATCATATCGGTGCTTTTTTAAAAGCAAGCAAATGTCTCTCTGATTTAGGTATAAATATTACTAGAGTGAGCTACAATAAATCTGTGGATTCCCATTTATTATTTATTGATGTTGAAGGCGATGAAGAAAGCCTTGAAAAGGCAACCCAAGATTTAATGTCAATAGGATACATACAGCAGGATTTAGATTATCGTGATGTAGTGCTGCTTGAATTTAAACTTGAAGACATTCCAGGAGCAGTTACTCCAATTTTAGAGTTAATAAGTGATTTTAACTTCAATATTACATATATCAGCTCCCAACAAACGGATAAAAAGCATCAGTTTTTCAAGATGGGACTGGTTGTTGAAGATAATGCTAACATTGACACATTCATTAAAAAGGCAAGTGAATCCTGCCAGATTAAAGTCATTAACTCAGATTACGCCAATAAGATTTATGACAACAGCTTTTTTTACAATAACTTCGTAAATCAGATATCTTCAACAATAGACATTACAGATGAATCAAAAAATGAATTGATAATCAACACAAATCTTGTGATGCAGATGCTTAATGAAAGAGGGGTTTTACCATTTCATACTTTTGACAGCATAAGTCGTTTTACAGAAATTATTGCAGCTTCAAAAGGGAAAAATTTCACCACAAGAACAACACATCATAAAATAACCGAAAATACCAAAATAACACTTATCGAACCACCTTGCGGAAGCAACATTGCCATTATAAAAAGCTGCGGCAAATACTTATTTATAGATACTGGATATGCATGTTATGAAGAGGAAATGCTGTCCATCATCAAAGACATTATCCCCGAGTTTGACAACATGAAAAAAGAAGTATTCATAACACATGCCGATGTTGACCACTGCGGACTCTTACCTCTTTTTGACATTGTCTATGCCAGTGCAAAAAGTGCACAGTCCTTACGATTGGAGCATAATCATGAAAACAATTTCCGCCAGGAAAATCCTCTTCACAAACCATACATCAATATTTGCAATATTTTAACTGCATATAAACCAGTTAATGCTCAAAAAATTCGAGTAGTTGGAGATGAACGAATAATATCAAAACCTATCGAACAAACCGGATATTTTGATTTTGGCGAATTGCATTTTAATCTTTATGAAGGGAAAGGAGGGCACCTTCCAGGAGAATCTGTTTTAATAGATTTTAAACATAAAATTGCATTTACAGGAGATATTTACATAAATATGAAAAATATGATACCTCAACAGGCAGAATACAATAAATATGCACCAATTTTAATGACCTCAGTTGATTTTGACCCTAATCTCTGTCGTGAAGAAAGAAACAGTTTATTTAACGAACTAAACCATGGAAAATGGGAAATATTTGGAGGACATGGTGGAAAAAAGACATATGGCTCCTCCTAAATAGAATCTTTCTAAATTAATTTAGTGCATCAATATAGCCAGTTCATTAATTTCTTTTACTATATCACCCCCCTTAACCCCACCAATATGCAAAGGTGAATCGGGATTATGCAACTATTGATTCCTTTTGACCAACTTCATATTGGCATTGGCATAACACTCTAAAATTATCTGCCACTTTATGAAATTTGTTCTGCAAATACGCTCGATGATTAAAAAGTGGAAGAATTAACAAATAAAGGATTTATTGAATTATTTCAAGCTGCTGATGAAGTCGTTTGATATTGGGAATGTGATTGTGTAATCCTCTTCGCAACCTTCCTTGATTAGTTCGAAATCCAAAGAGCCTGTTATGTATGAGATTATGTTCAAGTCCTTCCTGTTCGGATTGTCCAGGTCTCCATATTCGTTCCTTATCCTTAAAATGCCATTGTTCTTCTCTCTTCTCAGTGTGATTGAAACATTTGTATACTTCTTCTCCATGATGTCATAGCTCAGCACATTGAAGAGGAATTCATAAATCATAATTCCCAGATATGCCATTGTTCCAATATCCACCTTGAAGTCCTCGAGATCGAGCACGTACTTCAAATTGAGATAGCTGTGGCTGTAGAGATATGGAAGCAGCTCTTCAATATAATCCTTCAAGCTCATATTCAAGAGATTGAAGTTATTTTCCCTTGAGAATCCTATATGTCGATGTATTAACAATAGAACATTGATGATAAGTTGGATATCCTGAAGTATGTCTTTCTTTAAACAGCCCTTTTCCAATTTGCTGTCCATTATTTTAATGAATAAATCAAGCAAATCCATGATGAAGCTGTAAGAGTTTTCCTGCAGCTGTTCCTCGGAATCGCTCATGGCAATCAGCTTGGAATTTATATCCAGCACTTCATTCAATAATGCATCCATGTCTCTAAGGCTGTCCTTGAGCTCCTTTTCATAATAGAATCGGGAACTGTTGTCCTTTATGAAGCCCATATAATTTTTTAAGCTTCCGTTTTCATCGAACTGGCCTTCTATGATGAGACCTAGATACTTCTCCTTGTTCCTGCTGCTTTTGATTCTGAAATTCACATCGATTGGATTGTAGTTTTTTGAAAGGCTTTCAAGCTCGTCGAGGAGGTTCTGTCTGTCTGCATCTATAATGTATTCCATAATGTCAATATCATCGAGGCTGTGGAATCTGGAATCCAAATCGAGAATATTGTAGATGCCGCTGGAATAAGTTGTTTTCCTGGAGAGCATGTCTGTGAAGCTTTCATCATCATGCCCCTCGTCAAAGAGGAATGAATCCATGCGCTCCATCCTGTCGTTGATGAGGCTCTCCTCGTAAACTGAATTCTCATCCCTTTTTGAATCGCTTTTAAATAAGACTGCAAGGCTGTTCTTGTTTTGAACCAGTGAAAGGGTGTCTCTGAGATATTGTGATTCCTTTTTATATTTTATCTCTTCCTTTATGTTTTTAAAGAAGATCTTTATTGCAGGACTTGAATCATATATTGATGGAGAGGCGTATGCCCTTAGAACATGCTTTTCATCATGATAATGGTTAATGGAATTGTCTGTTTCCTTCTTCAGACTATTGGAATCCTTTGATTGTCCCTTGGAAGCATTCAAACTTCTGAAATCGTCTATTGAAAATTTTGTCTTAATTATCTATAAAAATAGGTTAACGTTATAAATTAAAAATAAAACCTTAATTAATTTTTTATGTGGAAAGTTTTAAGCAAAAAAAGAAGAAATAATAAAAAAATAAAGTATTTTATTTGAACTTGGCAGTAGCAGCTATCTCCTTTAATTCATCAAGGTCATTGCCTCTTACAATAACCATCTCATCTCCTGATGTAAACAGGAATCCTTCGGAGACCTTGCAAACTGCATAGTCATAGTCATTTTTTGAAGGCAACTCGTATATATACAATCCATTCTCTTCTTTTATCTTGCTGGAGCCGTTGAAGAGCTTGTCCATTGCATCTTCATAGTCTGTGTAGTTGTCTTCGGAGAATATGACGTATTCTATGCACAAGTCAATGCTTTCATCCTCCCACATTGTGTGGGTCTTTTTAGGATCGCTGGCAACTTCGTTTATGGAATCTGAAAGGCTGCTTCCTGATGATATGTGAAATACTGTTCCAGCAGGTATGACTGTTTGTTTTGTGAAATCTGCATTGGCAGGAACTTCTAGTGTGAAATTGCCGAAGTCCTCTTCTTCAAGAGTTGCGGCACTTACAGCTAGCATTCCAAACATTATTGTTATTATAGCTATAGCGAATATCTTTTTATTCATTTGTTTTCCTCCCTTTTAATACAATCGATTAAAAGATATTATTATTTTTATTGTATTGTATATTTAAACATTGTTAAATATGATTAGTTAAATAATTTAACTTAAAAATAGTGAATTGTTTTTAAATCATGCTTATGAATTCAAACTTGAACCACTTAAGTAAGCATTCGAAATATTACGGTTATTATGCTCTGGATGTATCTTTTTATTAATTTGCTTGCCCAGAAAATCGTATTTTCTTATATAATTTTTAAGTTACTGCAAAACTCTTTTAGATTTTTTCATCATTAAAATAAGTAAAATTATGGGAGAAAATTATGTATAGTTTTATATGGTAAATTAAAACAAATCATATGCAAAGGTTTAAATATGGTCTATGTATAAATATTTAATTGTAAGATGTAGGAGGTAAAAACTTCAATTGAGGTTCAGCCCCTCTAAGCTTTGTCTCCACGGGAGGCGACATTATTTCGGCATTGGGGTTCTTCAATCTTCAAATACTTTTTTTATAGTTTTATTTGTGATTAATTTTATAAATTCATCATTTTCATGTTCAATGCTTTGATATGCTGACCATGATAACAGATCAGCTATTTGAAGTCCTTTTTCTCTTTTTGAATCTTCGTGCTTTATAGTTACCGGATGGTTTTTGGGATTATTTAAATTGTTTAAAAATAAGTCATTGAACTCTCGCTGATCCTTTTCTTTATTTTTTGATTTATCTATTATTATGGATGTCTTGTTTGTGATAGGTAGTTTTGGAGCAAGCTTTGAAGCTATTATATTGTATAATAAGTTGTTATTATGATGATAATTAATTTTATATTTGTGTTTCTTTTCAAAAACAATTATAACTAACTGATAATCTATTTTATTTAACTCCTTTAGAATTTTTTTCTTAATGTTGCGTCTGGTTTTTGTTCCTTTTATTTCAGTAGAATTGCCTAATTTCCGTTTATAGTTTCTTCTGGCTTTTTTTATTATTCTATCTAGCTTGTCTTTGTCATCTGTTATTATGGCTCCCATGATTAAATAATTAGAATCATTCCCTAAATCTCCTGATTCATCAATGTATATATAATTCATTATTGCACACCATATCAATCTCTTATAATGCCCTTGTAAAATGTATTTATTTTATTGCATTTGCATATATTTTTTTATTGCATTTTTTCTTTTTTTTTAAAAAATAATCTATATATAATCTTATATAAAGATTTTCTAAATTTTAAAGTCAATATTATCATTAAATTGTAAAATTAGGTTGATATAGTAAAAAATAAGCAAAATTATCGGAGAAAATTATGTATAGTTTTATATAGTAAACAATGATTGGCCATATTTTTCAGATACCCTTTTAATTTAAACTTTTGTTGGGTCTTTTTTTTGCGAGGGCTATAAAAGAAATTTTGGATTCGATTTGGTTTGATGTGTGTATTTAATTAGGTGTTTACTATTTGTAATGATTAGTTTAAATTTTTTTTAAGTGTTTTATGGATTTTAAAGTATGGTGAATTATTTTTTAAAAATAGTGAATGGTTTTTAATTATTTTTTTTTTAAAAAATGTATTTTTTAAATACATCAGACAATCCAGTGTCTTGATATATCATTTCATTTACATGTTGAATTTGTGATTGTTCCGCATTTGTAAAAGCATAATTGACCTTCTCTTCTTGTCTTGAACCTTCTTCAATGAAAGCATAATAATCCAGAAAACCAGGATCAATCACATAGATGTCATAGGGATAGTTTTCAAATCCATTACTCCTATTTAAATCTTCTAAGGGGCTTGATATTAGAATAAATGCTTTTTCTTCGATTTTAGACCTCAGTAGATTAATATTTTCCAAAGGCAGTTTGATGTCTTCCTTATCATATAAATGTCCTTTGCGGCTTAATTTATTTCTCATTTTGATGCATTCGGATACTTTGAAATGCTTGTCGAACTTTACATTGACAAGGAGTCCGTCAGACTTTTTTAAATATTTCATGTCATGCTTTTTGCAATATTCCAACAAATTTCCACTTTCCGGACTAGCCAGTAGTTTTTCCGGAAAATCCAATTCGATTAATTCCTTTGAATATTTGTCTTGTGATATTGTATCTGTCATGAAAATCGCCTTTCAAGTAAATATCTCTTTTATCAATAAAAAAATTTTATTAAAAAATCTCATTTATTTTATCATGTATTTACTTCCAGTTTACAGGGGTTATGGAGAAAAAATTTTTTTTAATATCTCTTGTATTTACTTCCAGTTTATAGGGTTATAGACAAAAATTTTTCCGATGATTGTTATGAATTTTTTAATTAAACCCCCAACTAGCTCTTCAATTCAGCCAAATTATCCTTCAACAGCTTATAAATGCTTTCAGCACCTATTATATCATCATCACTGACATTCCAGCTTGAAGGATATAATATGAATGGCTTGGATTGGTCTCCGCCTGCTCCTCCATGGCTTCCAACCAATTCCTCAAATGCGCATACCTCATCGGCCTCCTCATCATAAAAGCTGTTGACCAGAATATCAGGAGTATGCTCAAATGAGCTTGTCCTTTTCAAATGTCTGACGATATTGTCTCCAAATCCGAGAAGAGGGTTTTCCCCATCAATTTTGTCGTTGTCAAGATAGTATGTTCCATTCTTTCCAATTGCCAGGTCCCCATGTTCTCTGGAACGCACTAGAATGAAACCGACATATTCATTGTTTATAATGCCAGGTATCAGTTCAGGGAAATAGCTGTTGATTTCCTCATATGTCAGTCTCTGGCTCCATTGTGTCAGGTAAATCATTGCAAGGTTTCCTGAAGCCAATACGATGACTTCAGAGTCACTTAATTCCTGTGCTTCCTTATTCTCTTCGGCTATTTTCTTCTCCTTTCTTGCAAATGGGGTGTAGTCCTTTACAAAATGGTCGTCATTGGAATTCATTTTTGCAAAGACAGACATGTCTTCAGGAAGCAGGGACTTGACAAAGTCTTCAAAGCTTTCTCCATATCTCTGGGTAAATGTGGCTCCGTTTGTCTGGCCGTGGTCTGATTGAATCACGAACTGGTAGTCCCTTGGGGAATACTTGTTGGCATCAATCAGGTGTTTGATCTGCCTGTCCATCTGCCTTAAGGCAATCCATGCATCACTGTCCCTGACTCCGGAGTGGTGGGCTATCTCGTCATAGCCAAGATATGTTGAGTATGCAACATCAACATCCCCTATCATCATGTCTCCGATTAGTGTTGAAGTGTTGATTTCCCTCATGAAGACGTTTGTGGCGGCTCTTGTTGGAATGTAGATTATTCCCCGTTTTATTCTAGGGGTGACATTCCTTAGGGAATGGGTGATTTGAGACCAGACCTCGCGTGCCATATCTGCGAGAAACAGGGAGATGATACGTGCGAAATTGCTTGGATTGGAAAATACTGAGTACCATGCCTTGTTGTAGAGTTTCTTGAAATCCATTATCTTGCTGAAAGTAAATATCACATTGTCGGTATCGCCTGAGAATAGATTGGATCTGCTTGCTCCATTATCCACAAGCAATCCATCTCCATTTGAAATCCTCTCTTCCAGTTCAGGCACTTTGGTGATTCCGGAACATTGCATCATCTGATTGCCGTTGCCCTTTTCTATCCATCTGAATGCAACGATGCCTTCATTGTTTCCATGAAGGATTCCCGCCTGGCTTGCACCGGTTTGTGAAGACAAGTCGGTTTCCCACATTCTAAGATTGTACTCATTGCTCTCAATCATTTCCTTGACTGTTGGCATCTCTCCCCTTTCGACAGCTTCCCGTAGCACTTCATATGCAAGCCCGTCGATTTCAACGATTATCACTCCAGGATAATCCTTGACTTCATCTTTTCTATTCTTTTTGGCATCATTAAAAACAGAACGGTAATATGAGCTGTCATCATCAATTGTTATCAATGAGGAAAGCAAGGTTGTCACAGCAGCCATTCCTAGCGGGGCAAGGATTGTTGCAAGGCCGTGGATTTCTATGGAAAACAATGGTGCAAGCATCTCAAGGAGAATTCCGTTCAATATCAATGTTCCGAATCCGAAAGTCAGGACCAGGAATGGCATTGCTATTCTTGTCAGCACAGGCCATAGGATTGCATTTACCAAACCTATGAATAAGACTAGAAGGAATATGTCATCAAATGAGCTGATCTTGACTCCTAATCCTAAAAAGCTTATCAGGTAGATTCCTATGATATTTCCAATAAATACTATTAAACTTCTCTTGAAACTTCTTTTCGGGGTTTGCTTTTGCTTGATAATTTCCATGTTTCTCCACCAAGGCTTTATTTTACTTTTTTTGCAAGTTTTCAATTGAAAACAAACTATATAAGAATATATTGGTTTAGTAAAGTATTTAAAAATTAAGGAAATGATTAAAAAAAGAAGTTTTGATAAAAAAGTAGCTATATGCTCTAGATTAAAAATAATATTTTTTAATTCAGATTTTATTAAATTGATTGTAGCTATTTTTAAATTAACAGTTAATAAGGTTATGTTATTTTTATTTAATTAAAAAATAAAGTAAAAAAGATTAAGATTTTTAAGGTCACAATGCCCCCTCATTTATTTTCTCACAAAATATATTTATAAATAATCTTTATCTGATATTATGCCAAAATAATTTTCTACTATCTTATCTAATTGATTTTTGATATCTTTAAAGTTATCACAATACAAATCAAGTGTATTGACACTTATTTCATTTCCGCTCATTTTGTAACTAACATCTGGTTGTATCTTCTCTTTAGTTCCGGCATATAATAACATACCTGCTATTTCATGGTCTTGATTTGATAATTCTATCTCTTTATTCTTTACATAAGTGAAAATTTGATAAAGATGAGCAGACCTAACAGTATCACTAAACCTGCCACTTATTATTTTAGAATAAAACTTAGCATCAATGATTAATATTTTATTTTCATATTCCAAAGTCACGTCTGTTTGCATTTTAGGCAGCAAGTAATCTTCTTCATCATCTAATTGCCATTCTATTTTTGGAGAATGAGTTTTAATTTCGGGATGTTCTTTTATGTAGTAATTTAAAATAAATTTTTCATATAATGTACTCATTCTTGCATCATCAAAAAATTTCATTAGTTTATGTTCACCTTCAGTTTCTGATTGCATAAGGCCATTTATGATTAAATAACAAATGCCGATTAATAATCTATATGTTTGATTACTTCGATCATATCTTATTTTCCAATTTATTTCATTAATATCAACTACATCTACATCTCTAAAATAAAAAATAATGTTTTTTATCTTATGTTTTCTTAAATCAGTTATATCTGCTTTTAAAAGTATAGTGAGTGTGGTTTTAATGATTTTATTAAAGTAAGAATTAAAGGAAAATTCATCATAGCTACATTGGATTTTTTTGTTGATGATATTTTGGGGTTTGATAGATTCTGAGATGTTGATTTTGCCATGAACTGTGCTAATGGCTTCACTAACATCAATATAGTCCTTAAAAAGTCCTTGTTTAATTTGTTTGCTTAAGCCTAGAATAAGAATTTCACTGAATAGTTCGTAGATATTATCAAAATCTTCAGCAGATAATTTGGAATACTCTTTAAAATTAAGGCCAGTGAAATAATAACTCAGCATATAATAGATGTTTTTAACAGGTGGAGTCAAAAAATCACCAATCCGTTTATAATTAAGAATTATTTAAACAATTTTTCAGCTTTTCACTCCAATCATTTACTTTGTCTGGCTCGTCAAACCAGTACTCATTAAGAAGTGGAATAATTTCATAATTAATGATGTATTCTAAGTCCTCATCAATGCTTTCTCTATTTAAATCGCATAAATAGCTATGGCCTATTCTAAAACCCTTTCCAAGACTTTCATCCTTTTCTATTGAAATATTAAGGTTCTTCATACAATCTATTAATGCACTGAATTTTTTATTATTCATTTGAGCTGTGTACTCTTTAAATCCTTTTGAATCGAATCCTGGTTCAAGGTCAAAGAATGCAAATCTGCGTCTTAATGCATAATCAATCATAGCAATTGATCGGTCTGCTGTATTCATTAAACCAATTATATGAACATTTTCTGGAATACAAAATGGTTCTTTTGAATATAATAACTTGATTTTATAATTATCTCCTCTCTTGTCAGTTTCAATAAGCATAAATAATTCGCCGAAAATCTTACTAAGATTGCCTCTATTAATTTCATCTATAATGAAGAAATAGTCATTATTTTTGTCTTTGTCAGCTTTTTCACAGAACTCTTTAAAAGTTCCTGGTTGAAGTTCATAACCCTCTTCAATAGGCCGGTATCCTTCAATAAAGTCTTCATATGAATAACTTTGATGGAATTGTATCATCTCAATTCGTTCATCATCTTTTATGCCCATCATTGCATAGGCCAAACGTTTTGCTACGAATGTTTTACCTACTCCAGGAGCACCTTGTAAAATAAGATTTTTTTTATTAGCAAGAAGTTTTTTTAGAATTTTATAGTTTTCACTGCTTATAAAAACTTCATTTAAGAAATCTTCATTTGAATACTTTTCAAATTTAGACTCCTTAAAGTCCTCTAAAGTACCAGTAGGTTTTGAATCATCCTCTTCTTCTACTAGAAGTTCAAATTTGTAATTGTTTTTAATGAATTTGTATAGGTTTAAATATTCTTTTAAATCATTTCTTAATACATCTTCATCAGGAAAATCATTTTTATCATAATATTTAAATAATACACAACTTTTTTCATAGGATTTTGGCCTATATCCATTACTTTCAAGATCCATAACTAAATTAAAATCAGTATTCTTGATAAAAGGGAAATTTTCTTCTTTAATTAATTTCCTAACTTCATCGATAATATCTTCAATTTTTGTTTTGGAATTTTCAAACTGCTTAGAACCAAAACTTAAAGATAAATAAACTCCATTCATATTTTTTTTAAACAAATAAACCAAATAGTATCCATTTTCAGTAGATTGTGTTATGTCCTTGTCCATAATAGCAATAGTTGGGCAATCAGACCAGTTTCCCTTACCAACTGAACCTTTTACTTTGTAGTTGTCATCATTAACCATTTCGTCTAGATCATCTCTAAATGAATCATGTACAAATCTAAGTATTTCATTATCTTTACTAAAAGGTAGTCTCTTTTGTGCTTCATATTCATTTAATACTTTTTTAAAATCTTCTTTTAAGCTTGTAATGATAAAATCCCCCACATATCATGAAATAATTTTATTAAATCCTTATAAAACAATATAAAATGTTAAAATGAAAGTTTACTATTTATTATATATAGTTTACCAATATAAATATAAGTATTGTATAAATAATAAAAAGAATTATAAATATAACAAATAACAAAATATTATTAAAAAAATGGAGTTTTTGGATGATAAACGGAATTTCCTTATTTGCAAATGTTGGGATAGGAGAGACATACTTAAAAGAAAAAGGCATCAATATTTGTGTTTCTAATGAATTAATTGAAAAAAGATGTGACTTTTATTCTCATTTATACCCTGACTCAGAAATGGTCTGTGGTGATATAAGTGATAAAAATATTTTTAATAAATTAATAAACTTATATGAAGAAAACAACTGTGATTTTTTAATGTCAACCCCTCCATGTCAAGGAATGAGTGTTGCAGGTAAAATGAACAAAGATGATCCAAGAAATTCCTTAATTATATATACTATAGAATTTATTAAAAAAGTTAGACCTAGCAATATTATAATTGAAAATGTTCCTCAGATGTTAAAATTTTCAATATTAGTTGAAGATGAAGAAGTAAAAATTCTGGATTTCATTACTCGTGAATTAGAGCCTCTTGGTTACTTTATCAATTATGGGGTTTTGGATTGTGCAGATTATGGAACTGCACAAACTAGAAAAAGAGCTATCTTTCTAATATCAAATATTAAAAAGTGGGAATTTCCTGAAAAAATGCCAAAAACAACTGTAAGGGATGTTATTGGTGATTTACCTTCTCTTGAGAGTGAAGAAAAATCTGATATTCCATTGCATTATGCTAAAAAACATAATAAAAATCACATATTATGGATGAAACATACTCCTACAGGTAAAAGTGCATTTGATAATGAAGTTTACTATCCTAAAAAAGATGGTAGGAGAATTAAAGGTTATAACACAACCTATAAAAGAATCGATTGGGATAAGCCAGCTCCAACCATTACCATGTGCAATGGTGCAGTATCTTCACAGAATAATGTACATCCTGGAAGAAAATTGGAAGACGGAACTTATTCTGATGCGAGAGTTTTATCTCTATTGGAAATATTGAGATTAACTGGATTGCCTGATGATTGGAATATCCCTGACTGGGCTAGTGATAATTTAGTAAGACAAGTAGTTGGAGAAGGATTTCCACCAAAATTTTCAGCTAAATTAATTGAAACAATGCCTAGGAGGACTGATTAAATGGTTAGGGCAGATCAATATCGGTGGCAAGCACCAGGAAATGGCAGGCTTTTTGATTCAAGTTTAGAAGAGTGGGAAGACAATCTAATGTCACAAAGATGCATTGGTGTGTTAAATTATATTGATGAAAATCCTCTTGTTGAAAAAGACAAATTTGAAGAGGAAATAGCTGATTATTTAAACTTTCATTATGGCCATGACCCTAATGATTCAAACAAGGGACACTTTTACAGATCACTAGAGTTTGTAGGATTTATAAGGAATATTGATGGTTTGCTATCATTATCCATTGATGGAAAAAATTTCCTAAAAAATATGTTAAACAAAGATTATGATGAGGCATTAAAATCTTACATATTGCAACTACTTAAAACATCATATCCAAACCATGCTACAAAAGATAATGATTTATCTTTATTTCCTTTTAGAATAATGTTTAAATTAATGTCCGAACATTCTCAGCACAAAGGTTTGATTAATAAAAAAATGTTTTTCATAGACATACCTTTCATAAGGACCGAAGAAGACATGCCAACTATTTTGCACAAGTTAAAAAACAAAAATTATTTGGAATATCTGGATAATATATCAAAAAAAGATTTAAAATCAGTGTCAAAAAGATATTATGAAAAATGGTATATATGGGTAGTAGCATCACTCCGGGAAATGAATATACTAAAAGAAATAGGTAACCGCAGTAATAGTTACATTACATTAGATGAATCAGTAAAAGATTTTATAGAAGATATTGTAGATAAAATGGAATATGAAGACATGTTCTTTATAAGTGATAAACAATATGAAGATGTTAAAAATAAGATAAGATGTAAACCAAGAAATCCAAATGTTATTAGTAATGTTTTAGAAAAAAATAATTATTCTTGCTTTTTCAATGAAGAACATAAAACATTTCCAAGTGTTAATAGACCTAACTATGTAGAAGGACATCATATAATTCCGGTATCACTAAATGATAGTTTTAAAGAGGAGTTAGATTGTGAAGAAAATGTAATTTCACTATGTCCTAATTGTCACAAAGCTATGCATTATTCAAAAAATGAATATAAAGAAGATTTGCTTTTATATATTCTCGAAAATAATGAGGAATTTAAAAAATTTAATTTAAGCCCTGAGGATTTAAAAGAGATTTACTTTAATAAAACTGTTTTTAATCAAGTTAGGAGCTACTAAATTTGGGCTTACCTTCTTTTTTAAATAATATTTGTAGTATCAATATTCTGATAAAGTTTTTTCAATAATAGATCTAACTTCATTTAAATTATGAAAATCATCATTATTTAATAATATAGCATATGCCGGTTTGCTGAACGGCCTGTGGTATTGAATATATTGTGCTTTTCTTTGTGAGCTATTAAGCAAAATAAATAATTCATTTTTATAGTCTATTCCAAATAATAAACTTTTTTCTCTTTTTAATTTAAGATATTTATTATCCCTTAAAGGAACCCATTTGGTTTTTTTCCAATATCCTGTAAAATCATTCACCGATTCTATCAGGACTTCTTTTTCATCAACCAAAACTTTCAAGTCTGAATCTGTTGTTGGATTCAATAAGAATTTTCTATTTTTATCTGCTCCATTTAAAGATGTTTTATATCCCAGTTCATTCAGTATCTCAACTAAACAATCTTCTAAAACCCATCCAAGCATTAAATCACATGCATATTCCATAGAAGAACGTTTATCTCTTCGATGATGAGCATAACCCAATACAGAATCCAGATATTCTTCCTCTTCAATCATTATGCAATCATCAAAAATGTCCATGCATAAAGAAACATCTTCCTCCCAATTTTTAGTATTTAAAAAATCTTCAAGCACCATATCTAAATTAGCAAAAACAAACTCTTTTGTAAGTTTTACCTTAGATTTGTATTTTTCATTTTGAAAAGAGTGCCGTCTTTTATTAACTGTAATTTTATAATGTGAAACAGGTGTATTCGGTTTCTTTTTTGGCTTGTAATTCATGGAAAATCTGCACTTTGGATAATTTGAACAACTTAAAAAAGGGCCGAATCGACCTTCTTTTTTCAGTAATTTGGAACCGCAATTGGGACATTTTTCAATGCTGCTGAAATCTAATCCTATGTTTTCAGGCTTGTAATCAAGGGAAAACTTACATTTTGGAAATCTTTCACAACCTAAAAATGAGCCGAATCTGCCTTCTTTTTTCAGTAATTTGGAACCGCAGTTAGGACAGTATCCATAATCAACCATATTTTTAACCCCTTTGAATCTAGTTTCTTTTTAAAAAAATTAAACAATTTTATAAATTCCATTTTGTATATTTTCATAAATTAAGTATTCGCTGTCGTTTAAACTGGAAAGATCTAAGTATTCATCAGTTAAAATAGATTTAATCATCTTTTTCAATTTCCTTCCTATTAAACGATGTGAATTTCTTACTAATGCAATTTGTCTAAAAATTATTCTGTAATTTTCTATGATGAAATCATTATCAATAAGTTTGCCTATGATGTATAAATCTTCACTAGATTGGGGACCGATTAACTCGCCCTTACACCATTGCATGACAGTTTGATATGTTTTATCCCCGCCTTCTTCACGATACAATTCAAAAACCTCTGAATATTTGAGGTTATTCATTTCAACAAAATTTAAAAATTCTAATTTCCAATATTCAACTAAATCAGATTTTATTTTAGATTTCAAATCAGAAGCATCTATTACTAAGCTTAATAAGGATTTTTTTTCATCATTGTCAATAATGACGATATAATCCCCGCTTTTCAATTCAGACGGTTTTAGTTCTTTTGCATCATCAATATGGTAGATGTTGTCGAATGTTAAATATGACTTATTTACAGGTAATTTTTTTTCTACAAAATTATTATTTGAAATATTCTGTAAATTAAATGAAATAGTGTCATAATGTTTATAATCTATTTCATTGGAAATATCCGAACTTAAATTGGATTTACTTTCAGTCCAATCATTCATATAATTGTCGAAATTAATATCTATATTGAAAATATTTTCACTTTCTTCAAATTCTGATTCCATAGGCTCTGTTTCTTCTATGGTTTTTTCTTCTTCAAATTCTATTTCATTAAATCTTTTATAAAAATTATCCAATATCTCACGAGCCACTTCAGAATCAAAAGGCTCTAATGCTTCATTGAAATAATCCATATACTCTTTTTCTTCAATAATATTCCCAAATACAAGCCGATTCAATTGTTCCACCAGATATTTATGATTTCTACCTTCGTAGGATAAGATAATTATTTCGTCATATGGTTTAAATATTTCTGAAGTGAACATTTCTGGAATAATGCCCGGCAAAACTAGTGTTTTTCCAACTTTTTCAGAATCGGGTTTTTGAATAAGCATTTCCATAGAAATTGGAACTACTGAATCCGCATTAGAAAACTCTCCCTTTTCCAAAGTTTGCTTTAAAACAGTAGGTTCAGTATCAATATAAGTGCCGACAAACACTTCTTTTTTCTGTTTAATCAAATCCTCCAATAGTTCGTATAAAACATAGTCTTTGGCTTTTCTTGAATAAGATAAATCTTCATTAACACGTTTGCAGCTAGACAATTCAAAATACATGCTGCTCAATGAATCTAAAAAGTCATAAATCAAAAATCTATTCTTGTGATTTTCCATATACAATTTACTCTTGAAATCTTGGATAAAATGATATATGTTTCCTCTAATCCAATGATTATTAAATTTAAATGAAATTTTTAAATAGTTTGGATTAATTGTTAAATTATATAAATTAAACAGTAGTTCTCTGGCTTTGTGAAGAGAATTTTGATTATAAACAGTATCCATGTCTATTTTTTTAAATGAAGAGTAGGCATTAGAGAAAAACATATCAATTGAACCGGAATTGATTATATCATCATAAATAGTAACATTTATGTTTTCTTTAATAAAAATATCTGAATCTAAATTATAGCGACTCAAATGTTCTAAATTAACAGTTCCTCTATTTTCAAAGTAATGTCTGGAGTTTTCATTTAAATAATCGTTATTTGTTAAAATGAATTTATTAAACGGTAATACAGCGAAATTCAATTCTTTTATTAGTATTTTCACATATTCTATAGGAGGATTATTAAAATGTATTAATAGCTTAACATCTTTATCTAATTCTTTAAACCAAGTTATGAAATTTTCCAATCGACCAAATGATCGAAAGAATCTATCTCCGTCTTCAATAATGATTAAACCAATAGGAAACTTCTCAGGATTAATATATTTATCATTAGTTTCAAGAATGATTTTTAATTTGTTTTTGATGCTATGCAAAGAGCTGTCGGTATCTATAATAATTTTTGGAAAGAAATTCTGATTTAAAACTCTTTTTTCAGTATATTCTTTTTTAAATTTCCGACTAGCACGGGGAAG
This sequence comes from Methanobrevibacter sp., assembly GCF_030539875.1. NCBI lineage: Archaea > Methanobacteriati > Methanobacteriota > Methanobacteria > Methanobacteriales > Methanobacteriaceae > Methanobrevibacter > Methanobrevibacter sp. The sequence goes on along the minus strand of NZ_JAUNXI010000015.1, from coordinate 18,444 downwards.
ATATTTTTCTAAAGACAATTTATATTTTATTGGATTTTCTTGATAATTATCCTCATTTTCATTAAGTCTTTTTAAATAAAAAATTGGCAATCTGTGGAAAATAAACTCGCCATAATCACTTAACAAATAGTGGTTCTTATTAAGTGAAATTTTAGATCTGCTATTTAAGGAATCTCCCTTTTCATTAGCTAAAACATATATGCTTTGTTTAAATTTTTCAGAAAATATATATGCAAATAATGAAATGGGGCCCAGTTTAAAATCAGGAAAATTAATAATTAAATTTTTCTCTGATATTGTGTTTGCAAAAACATCTAAAGAAAAGTTTGTTAAGGGACTTAAGTTTTTAGGAAACTCTAATGTCTTGTCATTATTTCTCTCTGGAAAATAACATCCCATTCTGCTGTTAATAACCTTATTCCATTTTTTAAGAACCATAAAACCCCTCATTAAAGGTCATTCCAAAAACCAAAATTATATCTATGTTCTCCTATGAACACATCCCTGTCAAGATGGTCATTAAATTCAGAACACACATACTCAGGTAAATGCAAACATGAGAAACAGGCTCCTGCGTCTTGAATACATGTTGGATCGAAAATACAATCTGTGATATCTAGTTTTACATTGTTAAACCACTCTTTCAATGAATTTTCAAATACAAACTTGAATCCTCCAATATTGATGTTGCTTGTAGAATAAATAACAAAGGCCCCAGATTTAGGGAAAATTATTTCGCCACAAGAATTCACATCCAAACCAGTGTATAAACTTGATCTAGTTATTAAAATATGGGAAAAAGTATGTAATAGTTTTTTCACTTCGTAATATGATGAATTCTCTTTATTTTCATCTAATTTAAATAATATTTCCTTAGCTTCATTATATGTGCTGATTTCTTCAGTAATCTTTTTATCATCAATAATTAATTTATCATTTCTTATTAACCAATTAACAATCTTGATTTTATCCAAATCAATCATCAAACCTTCTGTTTGGAAAGGATATGCATAGATTTTAATCTTATTTTCTGCCATATTTTTCCAATGAGGCTCAAAATGAGGAACAAATGAATCATCGTAAAATTTATTAATTCCTCTTATTTTTCCTATAGATGATGAAATTAAATGAATATCTGGAATATAGATTATATTGGAAATATTATAATCATTTTTAAATGATTCATAATCATCATTATCTTCAAAAGAGTTTAAATCCATATCTTCTGATTCTGTTTCAGATTTGAAATATTCGTTGTAGCTAGGAATAAATAAATCTTTATCTTTACTTTTATCGAAAAAGCTTGTTAAAATCAAATAATCATTTATTTCTGATATTTCTTTGATTGAATATTCTCTTTCTAATGTTTCAACTATTTCATTTATTTTCTGCCCTCTTTCAAACTGTTTTGTATATCCATCGTCTTCAATATCTTCTTCATCTTCATCTAGATAACTGAAATAAATATTCAAATCTCTACTTACTTTTCTGAAGGATACATTCTTATATAATTCATCAAATTTTTGTAAATAAAGGCCAAATAAAATATAATCTGGGTTAGGTTCAGTTCCTGGACGGTAATTACCAAAACCCTCAGGAATATCAACAATTGTTTTTACTACAGATTTAAATACGGAGCCTTCATTCATATTTAAAGGAAACATGGTTTTGAAAGGTTTGCTTTTTTTGATTAAAGAATCTCCATTGAAGTCGTTATGATAACATGTTGGAACGAAATCTCTTTCTTTCCCGCATATTCTGCATTTTAATTGCCAAGTTTTCAAATCATCCTTGTCTCTACGTTTAAGCTCAATATCTTCTAAATGATGTTCTTTACATCCTTGAGAACATGGTTGAATGTTTCCACATTCTTCACAGAATCCTACAAAATGAAATTGAGTATATTGGCCGTCTGAACATTTTCGACATTTTTTTGGATTAAAATTCTCGAATTCAGCATCATTTTTAAAATAAACATAATCTCCACATTTTTCACAATAAAAAGTTCTTGGATAAGTTACATATTTTCCAGAACTAGATTCTGAATCATCGAATTTTAATTGTAATTTAACAATCTCTATCATGTCATCATAAGGAACATGGGGAAGTTCTTTTAATGTAAGATTATGGTTATCTATGCGTTTATTATACATATCCCGAATATAATTATACAAATTTGTTATTAATCTTTTTTCATTGTTAATTTTTAAATTTATTTCATTCTCATCATTAAATAAAACCACTACTCTGTTTGATAATCCGTCTCTCATAAAAGTAGACCATGGAGTTAGATTAAAAAGTGCACTGTAAGCAGAAAACTTTTTTTTCATATTGTAATCATCCATAAAATCACCTCCAATTATTCCTAAATGTACTTTCACCATTTCCAGGTTTTAAAATTATTATGTCTTGAATGCCTCTCATACCCATTTGGGTATTATAATTCTTATTATCATTATTCTTCAAGGCTTTATTTAAGAATGTAGAATTATCCCTGGAAATTCCATAATTTGCTAAAGCTAATATTCTATCCTCAGCTTCTCTTTTAATGCTCTCGCGGAAATATTTAGAACCTGTAACTTCATAATCAGTTATATATGATTTATGCAAGAAATCAGTCAATAATTGAAGTAATTCCTGATTGATATCCTCTCTTTTAGCATTATTAATATTTTCATAGTCATTAATGAAAAGTTTTCGAACATCTTTGACTAAATAAATCGGTTTTTCACATATATCAGACATATAATTTAATATTGCCCCTAAGAATACACTAGTAAATGTTTGATCGAATCCCAATTTGGTCCATCTTGAAAGTGCAACATTTTCAACCTTATCATTCAATATTTCATGATATTCATTAAAATTATGGTAAAAACTTAGATCTCTAGTTCTGTGAGGTACAAATGTTAAGAAGATAACTCCAAATTTTTTACGTCCAGCACGACTTAAGGCTTGAATATATTCTGAGGTATTATTAGGCATTCCATCGAATACCATGAAATTCCATTTATCGACATCCACTCCATGTGACACAATGCTTGTAGCATTTATGGAGAGCAACCGGTTACTATTATTTGGATTTTTGTAATAGTTTTCAACCAAATCTATTGTTTCCTTGATATATTCTAAATTATTTTCTCCTGTTAATGGTCTGGCTTCAATATTATAAGAATCTTCACGGCCATTAATAAAGCTCTCTGCAAAATAACTAACAATTTGTGTTGCAGATTTCTTTTTGTGATAAGTTAAAATCTGTTTATAATATTCTTTTATCACGATTAAATCTTCTAAGTCAAATTCATATTTTTCAGCAAATTCTTCTAAATTTTCATCCAAATATTTAAAAAATTGTGCAGAATATCTTAATATTGCAGTTAAAGGTGAAATTACAGAATGATTTGGTTTGATTCCAAGTATTCTTCTTTGAATTATTGGTTTTTTATCATCATATTTTTCATAGTTAAAAAAGAAGTCTTCTCCCTTGGAATTTATTAATTTTGGTGGGAAAATTACTGTTTCTTTATCATACAATTGTTTTATCTGATTTCTAGCACCTGCAACAGTAGCGGTCATTGCTACTCTTTTAAATGAAAATCCCCCTAGTTCTTGTTCTAAAGCTTCAAACATGGATTCAAAATGAGAATCAATAGTACCAAATCCTTCACGAATAAGGTGAAGTTCATCCTGTATCATCAAACTAGGTCCTGTATTAAAGTCAATTTGAACCGGATTTCCTTTTTCTTTGCATTGGTTTGAATTCTTATCTTTGTAGAAACATATGTCATTTCTTGAATTAAATCCATGGCCGTTTGGACAAATATCCAACTTGCCTCCGAATAAATTTTTAAATCTTCTATTTTGGGCCACAGATGCAAGTTTATCAACAGTAGAAACAATAAATGTGGGAATCATACGATATATCTCATCATCACTAAAATACAAGCGATACTCTCGTCCACATTCACTACATTTATGGATAATTGTTTTATTATCAGGGTCCATTTCTAAAAATACGGGAGGATGATCTTTACAAATTGGACAAGTATCAATAATTTTTCCTGGTGTATCTAAACCATCATTTGCATTTTTTTCAATAATTTTAAGGACTTTATAGTTATAATCAGGGAATTCATCATCAGTAGAACCGACATAATAGGCTATGGAAAATGGTTCGCCTCCTAAATTTTCATTTTTTCTTATTTCTTCTGCCCAAATAAATATATTGGCAATTCTCTGTAACTGTTGAATGGATAACATTCTTAATGGGAATTTAGTAAATGCTGTCACGCCAAATGTTTTTCCGGTAATCCTATCATAAAATGCTGAGAATATGACTAATCCAAAGTATGCTTCGGATTTACCTCCACCAGTCATAACATGCAATAATGAACAGGTATCTTTAGAAAACGATTTTTCAACCACATCAACTAATTCTGAAACAATGAAAACTATCTGGAATAATCTCCAGGAATCATATCCTTTTTCTTCAGAATTTAATTTAAATGCTTTATTCATTAATAAAAATGCTTTTAAAGACTTTGGATTATTTTTTAATAGATTTATCCCTTTGTAAAAACTATCTTGCATCTTCCTAAAATTAGAAATCTGTTCAGAATATTCTTCATCGGGTTCTTTAGTTTCACAATCATTGAGGTGTTCATTCATTAATTCATAAATTTTAGTTAATTCATTTAATCCTTCTTCAGTAGATAATGTTTCAAATCTAATATCTGCCCCTTCTATCTGGTTTTTTGGGGTAACTTTTGGTTGGTCATATGAAGAGTAAGCACTTGTTGTTATATGGTTATTTTTTAATTTTCCTTGGCAGTTTACACATCTTAAATATTCTTCATATATTTTTGCATATCCTTCATGAGTATACTTATATTTAAAAGGAACTGGAGTATTGTTATTAAGGTTAATATCTAAACTTGGAGCAAAAATATTACTTTCGTAAAGTTTAAAATTAATATCCGGACTTTCAGACTTATTTACTAATGAAATAGTACATAATACTAGCTCCTTTTTATCTTGAGTGAATTTTTGAGTTTTTAATGAGATTTCCACAGTCCAATTAAGAAAAGAGTTATCTTTTTTAGGTAATTCTTTTATAAATGAATTATATTTATCTTCATCTTTAGCAATATCTGCAGGTATGTCTTCAGAATTTAAATATAATTCATCTGATTCTAAAATATCTTGAATATAATCCTTCAATTCAACTGTAAAAATTTCATCCTTATCAAAGCTTATAAGATTCAGTGGAATATCTTTTCTTTTCCAAATATTACCCATCTTAAACTGATTAACATTATCAGTATCTTCATAATTTATTTTGATGTATTTTTCTTGCTCTTCAAAAGTAGGATATACTCTATAAAAAACAGATAATGATAAATTTAAGTCAATTTTATCATTTAAATCATTTAATAGAAATCTTACAGATAATGAGTTTGAAGATCCTGATTTGGAGTCATTCACATCAATACTGCTAGCTTCTTCTAAATTCCCAACAAAAATAGTTCTAGAAGGAGTATGAGTTTCCTTATATCTTAAAAAATTGTCATGTTTGCCTATTAATTTTAACATTATATCATCAGTTAAAATATTAGCAAATCTTTGATATTCTTTATAATCAATTTCTATAGTAAAAACCCCCTTGTTAGTAGTTGATATTAAATCTAAAATTCATAAGTTATAAATTTAATTAATTATCAAGATTTTTTTAATGAAGTTCAGTTTGAACACGTCTGTAGACGGGAAAATTCTGGTCGAACCCCTGAAGACAATCCAAACTGGTATAATGAGATAATTGGCCTTGGTGAAATGGACGGCTTTGAGCTTAAAATACTTACAAACAGCACAATTTGGGATTATTATGGGCTGTCACGGGACTACTTTGACACCTTGTGTGAAGGCTTGAAGGAGAACATCAAGAAATGAGTGATGAAGAAATTGAGGATTATCTTAATGGCTGTATAAGATAATTTTTAATTTTTACTTTCATTCAAGGTTTTATTTTTTTTTAAAATACTTTCTGTAGGGTACTATATAATTTTAAAGCCAATTTTCAGTAAAGCTGTAAAATTATAATGATATGGTTAAAAATAAGTAAAATTAGTTGAGAAAATTATTTGTAAACAATAAATTCCTTGTGCATAAATTTTAATTGTTAGATTCAGGAGCTAAAAACTTCATTTAATTTTAGCCCCTAAGAATCCATGGGAGGATAGGTCGCCTTTCGAACTGGTCTACCATAGAAATCATCTTGATAAATGATGTTTGCCTAAAGATGATTTGCATGTCTAATCAATTAATTGTTTGATTTGATCTTGGTCAAGTTCTGTTATTCTGGCTATATCTTCAATTTTCCAGTCGTTTTTAAGCAGTTGGTATGCTGCAGAGTATTTGCTTTCCATCACCCCCATTTCAAATCCCATATTATAGCTTATTTCATAGTCCAAATCCCTTATGTCTGTTTGGAGTTCACATATCTTATTTTCTTTTTTTTAGTTTGGACCTCATTAACTTGATTGTCTCAATGTCAATTCCAGTCATCTTCTTTACTTCCCATATTTGATATAATCTCACTAGATTTTGGCATTGATCATACTTGTCTCTTATTTTTTCGGTTTCCATATCTATTACTTTTTTTAACTTTTCTTCACACATTTTTATCACTTTAAAATGATTTTTATGGTTTGTTTTGTGTTTAAGGTGGTATTTAAATGTTTTTTATTTAAATAAGATGTTTACTATTTGTAATAGATAGTTTAAGTATTTTTATGAATTTTAAAGTATGGTTAACTATTTTTAAATATTTGTTTTCAACTGCTCTCTTAAGATTTATAAGTATTTAAGTTTAATATAAAATTATAAAAATTTGTTAAATCGATAATTTTTATTTTTTAAAAAAATTTTATAATAAAATAGTTCCTAAAAAATATTATTTTTATATTTTTTTATTTTAAAGGCTAAGGAGATTTTCATGTATAATATCATTGATTTATTTTGTGGAGCAGGAGGTTTAAGTCTAGGTTTTGAATTGGCTGGTTTTAATATATTAGCAGGTTTTGATATAGAACCAAATTTTTTAGATACATATAAAAATTCTCATCCAAATACTAAAGGCTTTAATGTAGATTTAAATAATATCGATATTCTTTCTTTTTTAAAAAATAATAACATAGACTCTAAAGATATTGATGTTGTTATTGGGGGTCCACCTTGTCAAGGGTTCAGCACAGTTGGAAATAGGATGATTGATGATCCAAGAAATAATTTAGTTAGAATTTATGCAGATATTGTTAATGAAATTAAACCAAAAATGTTCTTAATGGAAAATGTTTCTGGCCTTGCTTCTATGAAAAACGGTCAAGGAGAATTAATTAAAGATGAATTAATTGATATTTTTGATGAAATTGGCTATAATGTAAAATCTAAAGTCTTGTTGGCTGCAGATTATGGAGTTCCCCAATTTAGAAAAAGAATTTTCTTCGCAGGAATTAAAAAAAATTACAATTTTATTTTTAAATTCCCTAAATCTACACATCATGATAAAAAATCTTTGTTTAGTTTTTTTGAAAACTCTAATTCATATTTAACAGTAAAAGATGCCGTTTCTGATTTACCTACTATTGAATGTAACGAATCTGCAGAAAAATACGATAAAGAGCCTGAAAATGATTATCAAAAATTTTGTAGAAAAAACAGTAAAAAATTGTTTAATCATAAAGCACCAAATCATTCAAAAGTAGTTATTGAAAGGATAAAAAATATTCCTCAGGGCGGAAATCATGGAAATTTGCCGGATGATTTAAAACTCAAAAGAGGTTATTCAAATATTTATGGAAAATTAGATGAAAATAAACCTGCAGATACCATTACAGGTAATTGTGGTTGTGCTAGTGCCCCAGGAAGATTTTTACACCCTACATCTAATAGGGTCATCACAGTCAGAGAAGCTTGTAGATTGCAATCTTTTCCAGATTATGTTGAATTCATGGGTTCAAGTAGTCAACAATATAAACAAGTAGGGAATGCTGTACCACCCTTACTAGCAAAAGCCATTGCTTTTGAAATGAAAAAATCTTTGTCAAAATTCGAATAATTATTTTGTTATTTTATGTAAATAGTTTAATATTTCTTCACTTTTTTTAGTCAACGAATACTTCTTATTTTTCCTATCTTCTGGGTTAACACATATTACATAATTTTTATTTTCTAATTCTTTCAGATTTGTAGAAATATGACTTAAATAGAATTTTTTTGATGATAATTCTTTTGGAGTTTTAATTCCATTTTTTAATTGTAATATTATATGGAACCTAATTTCACTTTTTAAAATATAATTTAACTCTTTATTCATCATAAAATTCCTCATTTGGTTACATAAATATGTAACTATATATAAAAATTGTTTTTTACTTAAATAAAATTATGTATCTTGAAGAAAATGAGTTAAAAAAATATTATGATGAGTTAGCTAATAACCATGAATTATATTTAAAAGAGTATGGAGTAAAAATTCCTGGGTTTAAAAGAGGTGAAAAATATATTCGTTCATCTTTAGCATTAATATATTTGTATATTAATTTTAAACAACCTGTCAAAAAAGAAGACTTAACAGACTTTGTTTTACAATATCCAACAGATGGCACATCGGGTGATGTCCAAGCAGGAAGAATGTTAGGCAAGCAATCAGGATGGTACATTATTAGTGGAAAACGGGGGGACCCAGAATGCTCTCATTATAATGTTAATTCTGGAGAGTATTGCTTAATAAGTGTTGAAGAGCCTTATCCTAATTTTGATAGTTTAAGGAGGGAAATTGAATTAACTGAAGATGATTGGGAAAATTTAAAAGAGGATTATGATTATAGGTGTGCTACATGTGGTTCAAAAGAAGGAGAAAAAAATTATCGTTATGGTAATATAACAAAATTACAAAAAGGCCATATTGATCCCAATAAACCATTAACCATAGTAAATATTATTCCACAATGTGAAATGTGTAATGCGATAGAAAAAGATAATTTTGTTTATACTAAGAGAGGACGAATAAGGAAGATTTCAAATGCAAAATTTGTTCTAAAATCTAATAAAAAAGTTAAAGAAGAAATGTTTGAGTTATTAAAAGAAGATTTAAAAAAATAATTTTAATAATTATTTTATTTCTTATCTCTTTAAAAAATTATAAATATTTTCAAATAGTAAACTATATATTAACTGTTTTATATTTGTCAAATAATATTTTTTTAAAGGGGAATAGTAATGGAGTCTGAAGAAAATTTAGTTAAATTAATAGATCTTGTTAGAACAAAGTACAATGGTAAAAAAATAGAAGATGCACGATATAAAGCTACTGGAGATGAGAGATATGCTTATACTAATGAAAAATATTTGGAGTCTAAAGAGTGGGGTAAAACCATTACTAAAAAAATTCCCGGAATAATAAAAAATATTATAGGAGATGGCTATAATACTACAGGGAAGTATGGGCATGGTAAAAACTGGACGGATATTTGTTATATACCAATTTTTGATGTTGAAATAACTACAAACGCATCGAAAGGATTTTATCCTGTTTTCTTATTTAAACCTGATAAAACTGGAGTTTTTTTCTCTTTAGCTATAGGAACAGGCAATTTTACTTCTTCAAGTAAACTTTCTCCAAATGATATTAATACATTAGAATATTTGACCAATGTTTTTAAAACTATTTTTTTATATTATTATCAATCACGAAATGATTTAAATTTTAATTTAGATAATTTTGATGATGTTGTAGATTTCAATGGGGAATATAATCACAGTGAAGAATATGAAGCTGGAACTATTTTTGCTAAAGAGTATACTGCTGAAGAATTATCTAGCAACGAAATAAGTGAAGAAGATTTAAATAATGATATTTTTGAAATGATGGCAATGTATAATTTTGCTAAAGAATACAAAATCTTTGATAGGGTTTTAGAAGTATATGACCATTTTCATCCGTTAGATTTAGCCCAAAGGGAACCGAATGGAGAAAATATTTTACTTTATGGAGTTCCAGGTTCTGGAAAAAGTTATGCTATTGAACAAGATTACTGTGATGATGATTCCAGAATGGAAAGAGTAATCTTCCATCCTGATTATACATATGGTGATTTTATAGGGCAAATTCTTCCTATCGTTTCTGATGGTAATGTTACATATGACTTTGTACCTGGTCCATTCACATCTATTTTGGAAAAAGCATTTAAAAATCCTAATGAAAGTTTTTATTTAATAATTGAAGAATTAAATAGGGGTAATGCACCAGCTATTTTTGGTGATGTTTTTCAATTATTGGATAGAATGGAATCTTATAAAGATGGGTTTAAAAAGGGCACCAGTGAATATGCAATAACTAATTCAAATATAGCATATAAAGTATACGATAATAAAAATCATAAAGTTAGGATTCCCTCTAATTTAAATATTATTGCAACTATGAATACATCAGACCAGAATGTATTTACTTTAGATACAGCTTTCCAAAGACGTTGGAAGATGCGTTTAATTGAAAATGATTTAGATGATAAAGAATTCGCAATACAAATACTGAACACAAATAAAAAGTGGAATGAATTTTGTAAGGGAATTAATAAATTTATTATAGAAATAAATTCTACTACTTTATCATCTGAAGATAAAAGATTAGGAGCATACTTTGTTAGGAAAGATGATTTGTTATTTGATAATGCAGTTAATGATGAAAATGCTACTGAAACACAAAAAGAGGATGCTCAATTACAAAATAACAAATTTGCTGAAAAAGTTTTAAAATATTTATGGGATGATGCTTTTAAATTTGATAGAGATAAAATATTTGATAAAGAAGAAGTTGAATTATTTACTTTAGAATATTTTGTTGAAAAATTCAGTGCACCTAAAAATGAAGATAGATTTTCTATTTTTACCAATGAAGCTCGTTCATATATTGGTCTAGCAGAAAAATCAAACCAGGAACAAGAACATGACCAGCAATAATACTTTGAGAGATAGAATTAATGTTGTTAAACATGATAGTGAAAATCGTTTTGTTGGGCTCAAGGCGAATGGTGGAGATGCACTGGTTTATTTTCCAATAGGTTATAGGCTTTCCGAAACAGATGAAGAAATTCGTAGGGACATACTTAAATTATTTGATATTTTAAATGAATTTAAAGACAAAAAGGAAGGTTCCATTACGGAAAAAAAGTATGAAGAAAGCCATGATGTAGAATTCCCTATAAATGCTTACCTTGAAATAATTCGTTATTATTTGGAAAATGGTTATTATACTGAAGTAGAACCAGTTTACAAAACTAGGGAAAAAGGAAAAATTGATTGGTCAAGAACTATAAAACAACAAAAGCCTTTATTGTCATTAAATAGAAATAATTGTACCTATTCTCCAATTTATACATTGTTCACAGTAAAACAATCTACTCCAAATGAAAATAATGAAATTACAAGAATTCATCAGCATTGTGTCCGTATAAGTTTTGAAAGGGTGGGATGGATTTTTACTTCATTCATGCCTCCAAAAGCAGGAGGGCCATTTGATGATAAAAGATTTTTGTCAATTCTTAGAACCAAATTAGCTAATACTAATAATGATAATAAAAAAAGATTATTTCAATCAATGATAGATATTATTGAGTCGATAGATGAAGATGAACATGGAAATAAGTTCCATTTTGGAACTAACTCATTTGAAAATGTTTGGGAAGGATTGATTGATAAAGCTTTTGGAACCGAGGAAAAAATAGAGTATTATCCTAAGGCATGTTGGATATTATCTGATGGGGAAAGAAGTCAACCATCACACCCTCTTCAACCAGATTCTATTATGTGTGCAAATGATAGTGAAGATAATTATTGTTACTTCGTTCTTGATGCTAAATATTATCAATATGGTGATTCAAATAATAAAAAAGATTTGCCACAGAATGCTGATATAAACAAACAGATTACATATGCTGAGAATATAGAAATAAATAAAAAAATTAACCCAAATAATATATACAATGCATTCTTAATTCCTTTTAATAATGAAAATGAAGAAAAGTTTCCATCAGATAAACCATTTTTTAATATCGGTGCAGCTGTGTCAGAGTGGAAAAAAAATGAAAAGAATTACGAATACATTCAAGGAATTTTAGTAGACACTAAATTTTTAATGGATTCTTATAGAAGTAAATCAACAGAAAATAAAATGAAATTAGCTAATACTATTGAATGTGCCTGTAAAGAAAATAGGGATAGGCTTCGAAATAGTAATTAATTATTATTCATTTCTAACTTCGTTTAAAACTCTTTCAAAAATATCTAATAATTCTTTCAATGCTTCAAATAACATCGCATTCTCTGAAGAGAACATCTTACCGCTATGAACCACATTATTCCTTAAAGTATAATAATACAAAGCTGCTTCTTTAGGGTCATCTATATCTAATTTATGTGAATTCAGATCTTCTGCTGAAAATACTTTAGTGTCATTAAATTTTCTACCTATAACATCATCTAAAATATCTTTGAAATATTTTTCTTTGGATAAAGCTATTACATTTCCTTTTTTAGTATTCCCATATTTAAAAGTCAAAAACCTATCCAACACAGTCCATAATGATGTATAGAGCATTTGAGTTTTAATTAATTTTCTATACTCATCATATTCCATATCTTTTATTAAATCATGAATGTATGTGATGGTTTCGATATAAAGTGGGTCTAATCTCCAATCATAATTATATATGTTATTTCTCAGATCTTCTTTATGGACAACGTATTCCAAATTTTGGATTACGGAATAGAATTCATCTAACTTTTTTGGTGTAGAGCTAACTAAAGTGTTTACAGGTTTTCCGTTGATTCTTATTACTTTCCATTTGTAGATATTCATATGTTTGCTGTAACCTATTGCTTTATACGCTCTTTTCTTATCCCTATTTTTAAATTTCAATATGTAACCTAAAACACTAGAATTGCCTATTCTATTCAAATCTAAAACCGGCATTCCATTCACATGTTTTATGTGGCCTTCTACATATGCTTCCTTAATATCCTTATGACAATACCTTTGAATTTTAGAATGAGCTATTTGATGAGGCTTGAAAAAACCATAAGCAAAAAAAGGCAAATCTAGATTTTTAGGAATACATGCGCTAGTTTTGGTTTTATATCTTTTTTCACAGTCTGTTTTAAAATCTATTTTTGAATCCATTCAAATCCCTTTTATTAATCGATTAAAGTTAATATTAAATTTATTAAAAATTCGCTATAAACATATCTATTATCTTATTAATAATTTTAAAAAATGCAACTAAGTTTTGATATATTTTAATTAAATTTATAATTAAATAAATTAATAAATGGCATGTTTTCTAACAGTTTTATGTAATGTCTATTTAATATACTTGATTCTAAATTATAAAAAATAGTTTTTAATTTGCAGCATATGGACTCAACATTTTAAATATATAAAAAATTACTTTTCTAACACTCTCTAAACATTTAAAAGTAAAAAACTACATAATTTATTATAAAATTATAAAATAGTAAATTTTTAGGGCTGATACTTTGAAAAATAAAATTACATTATAGACCTTTTTGCCGGAATAGGCGGTTTTAGATTAGGGCTAGAAAATGAAAATTTTGAATGTGTTTTTAGTTGTGAGAATGATCCTCATGCTATTGAAATGTATAAAAAAAATTTTAAGGATAATCCATGCTGTGATATTACAAAATTAGACCCATCTAAAATACCAGATTTCGATATTTTATGTGCAGGTTTTCCTTGTCAAGCTTTTTCTATTTGCGGAAAACAAGAAGGGTTTTATGATGAAGCAAGAGGAACTTTATTTTTTGATATTTGCAGAGTATTAGAAGTTAAACAACCACCTATCTTTATTTTAGAGAATGTTAAAAACTTAGCCACACATGACCATGGAAGAACCATGTCTATAATTTTACAATCATTACATAATTTAGGTTATACAGTATCTTATAAAGTCCTTAATGCACGAGATTTTGGAGTTCCTCAGAATCGCGAAAGGGTAATTATTGTAGGTAATAAGGATGGAAAAGTATTTAATTTTGATAAATTAGATAAAACTCCTATTGATTCTATGAAACTATTTTTAGACAAAGAAGGTAAATTTGAATATTTAAAACATAGTGAATATACACTGCTTGATGATTATAAAAGGCAAAAATCTGGTTTAATATTCAGAGGTTACCGTAATAAGAAAATTAGAAAAAAAGGAGTTAGGCCTGGAACTATGCATTTATCAAGAGTTCATAAGCAACCAAATAGGATATACTCCTCTGAAGGCAACCATCCCACTATAAGTTCTAGTGAAACTTCTGGCAGATATTGGATTTATGATGAAGGTGAAGTTAGAAAATTAACTATTGATGAATGTTTTAGGTTTTTTGGTTTTCCAGAAGATTTTAAGAAGATTGGAAAATCTTCTGATTTATATAGGCGTATCGGAAACAGTGTATGCGTAAATATGATTAAAGAAATTGCAAAAGAAATTAATAATCAATTTATATTAAATGAGGGGAATTATATGGATCCAGAATGCGAATTTTTAGAAAAAATGTATACTAAAGCAAGTAAATTAAAAGATTTCTCTACTCTAAAATTAACTGAAGATGAAAAAATTGGATAAAAATTCTTGCAGAAAAAGAAGAAACATTTAAAGGGGTTTTTACAGTTTTAACTACTTGTTTAACCTATAAATGTTTACATCCTGAGCAAGATATTAGACTTCACCAAGCAAATATGGCGAATGGATATAGTGGCAGAAGTTTTGATACTAAATATGTTACACCATTTTTGAAATCAAAAAAGTTTGCAGGTGCTATGAGAGAATCAGGTTGATTAACTAGAAGTTTAGAGCAGAATATTCCTTATAATCTCGATTATCCTGGAAAGATTCGCGATACCAATGTTAAATCCACATTTTTAAATCTTATTAATAATATAGAAGAAAAAGGGAGTGACCCTGAAGAAATTTTAACTGGTTTATTTCAAAGAAGTATTTATGAAAAAAGTAAAAGGGCTATTGTTTTAATAAACCCGATTGAATCAGAATCTGAATTTACTATTTCTGATATAATGAACTATTTAGTAAAACTCTTCTATTACAAATATAAAGTCCTGGAGCGTCTATTTTGCCTGTTATTGCATTATATTCTATTTATTCTTGCATTAGTAAGGAAATAAAAAGATTTGATGGAAAATATGTTGAGAATTTAGGTTCTCATACAAGTTCTGATAGAAGCAGTCATGAAGCTGGGGATATTGTTGTCAAAGATGAAGTCAGTAAAGAAAAATATGAAGTTATTGAAGTCAAATTTGAAAAAAATATAGATAGTATGATGGTTCAAGATGCTTATGATAAAATTAAACCTACAAAAATCCAAAGGTATTACATTTTAACAACAGGAAAAATAGTTAATCGTGAAAAGATTGAAAAATCAATTATAGATATTAAAGAGGAACATGGCTGCCAAATTATTGTTAATGGTGTTTTGCCTACAATAAACTATTATTTGAGATTATTGAACAATACTGATGATTTTATGAATACTTTTATTGAAACTTTACAAAATGATCCTGAAATTAATTATGAACACAGAATTGCTTCAAACAAGATTTTAAAAGAATTTAAGAATATTTAAATATCACTTCAAATTTTTAATTAATGGTATGGAAAGTAAGGGTCATGGATGGGTTGAATTGAATTCAAACAAGCATTTCCTATATGTGTTGAAAAAGGCATGGACGCAAGAGTATTGAAAGGCACAACATATCAGGCTTAATTAATTAAAGATTTTTTCTTTAATGATCATTCTTTTTTTTAATAATTTTTCTTGTTGATTAAAAAAAATAGTCGGTTAACGGGTAGTTGGTTTGTTTAGAAAAAAATAGCAGTTAATTAGAAAAAATAAAAAAAATAAAAAAAGAATAAAATTTTAAAAAAGACTATAAAGAACCATAAAGCTCTTCATACTCTTTAATACCGGAATATAAAGCTTCTTTTCCCTTGTCATCAATCGCTGTAAGAGTATTGTCCAGAAGTGAAGAGCATTCCAGTCGCATCTTGTCCTCTGTTTCGCTTTCCGCTTTTTGTTTAAGAGTATTCACAAAGTTTTCAAAATCCTCTATGAATTTTTCGTCTTTGTTGCCAAGGTCGTCTTTATAGCATTCTTTTTCAATATCTTCAATGTTCTTTTCAATAAAGGCAGTCCAGTCTGGCTGTTCAATAAGCTCCACATCATCTATTGCCTTGTCTTTATAGACCTTGAAGAATTCATTCAGCTTTTCACTGCTGCCTGCATGAATCAGGGCCATCTGAGCGAACTGGATGATTTTCTTATATTCGGAAATCTCCATGTCCACAGGAAGCAGTCCCTTTCTATAAGGGCCGTATGCTTCAACAGCAGCTTCCTTTGCTGAATAATATTCTTCCCTGTTGTCTGCTGGGAAATTGAATGCTACTTCGGCAATGTCGAAGATGCTCTCATTTGTGATGGCAAGATCTTCCACCATGCATTGATGATCTTCATCGAATTCACTGCTCATGCACAGGTATTGAGTCTTGTCTTCATCATTTAAAAATTCAACTTCTATAATATAGGTTTCAATCCAGTCAGCTGGATCCATATGAGTTCCTTGGATTTTTTTTAATATCATAAAACATTTCACCCCATTATTGTACTAATATTGTATATATTTTTTAATTGTATTGAATTTAACTATTGTTCAAAAAAATTCTCATATTTTTTTATTTTCGAACATAAATTAATCTTTTCAATTAATATTAAATATATTTTTTTTAGATTACTTAATTTCTCCACTTTTTGTATAGTTAGTTTTATTATCAAAAATTTTAATAATGATAACTTATACATTTTATTTTGTAAGAGATTATTCATATACTTAATTATGGACAAAACTAATATAAAGTTTATAGTTTAACTATATTCGGGTTGGTTATATATCTTTTTATATAATTGGCTTTTATTAGGTGCTCTTAGCATGGGGGGAAAGCCATATAGTAAAATGATATATCTTCTTTAGAAGAAAATCGTGGTTTTTTAAAATCACCTTTGTAGGGGTCGGTTATTAATTTTGTTTGTAATGGAAGAATAATCAAAAACTTTTCTTTTTTTTTAAAATTCTATCTCATTTTTAAAATCAGCATTGGATCATAAGCTTGATGCTAGGATAAGATTCTATTTTTTTAAAAGTTATTTTTTTTAAGTTTAGGATTCTATTTTTTTTAAAAATTTAGTTTATTTTTTAGATTAAGCTTCTATTTTTTTTTAAAAAATTTATTTTATATCAAATTAAGAGTCTATTTTTTAAAAAACATTCATTTTAATGTGAGCAAATAAAAACAAGACTTCTAAGGGAATATTTTTATATGAAAAAGGTTAAAAAAAGCAGTAAATTAAAAAAAATCGGAGAATAATATGCAAATGGTTAAAAACAACTATGTAAAAAGGGGGGGGGTATTAGTAATACATATTATTCTCTTAAACAATTATTTGTTTTAATGATATATAAATATTCATTTTTTTAAATAACTAATAAAAATTATCATTTTATTATACACTTGACTTTTTTATGAAGATTCTTCATAAAAATAATTAATTTTAATTGTTTGTTAATTAAATATTCAAAAAAATGAACTAAATAATAATAACTGCTTTTTTTCATTTTAAAAAGTAAAATGAAAATTTTAATATTATTTCAATCATAAATAGAATAATGTTTATAATGAATTTATCAAAAGTAATATTTATGCAGAAAAATAAAAGAAATGATTAATATTGAATTTAATAACCAATGCCAACAAAATTTATAAAGAATGATTGACATGTTCAGGGAAGTAGCTAGAGTAAAACAAAAATTATCAGATGAAGAATGCATGGAAATATTGAAAAACGAGCCTAGAGGAGTCCTTTCCCTAATAGGGGATGATGACTATCCATACGGCATGCCAATGAATTTTCTATATATTCCAGAGGACAATGCAATATATTTCCATGGAGGAAGAAAAGGCCATAAGATTGATGCGATCATGAAAAACAACAAGGCATCATTCTGCACATATGATTCAGGATTCAGAAAGCCTGGAGAATGGTCATTGAATATAAAAAGCGTGATTGCCTTTGGAAGGATTGAAATGATCGATGACATGGGAGAAACTGAAAGAATCAGCAGGCTTTTAAGCTACAAGTTTACAGACGACGAGGATTATATAGAATCTGAAATAGAACATGACTTGAAGAGGACATTGTGTTTTGCATTGAAGATAGAACACATGACTGGAAAGATAGTTAATGAATCCTAGTCTTCTTTTTTTAATTATCCCTTTTTATTTAGTATTTTTTTAATTGTCTCTTTTTTATTTA
>NZ_JAUNXI010000014.1 GCF_030539875.1 Methanobrevibacter sp. | reverse complement strand
AATCGAATCCCAATAGCAGTAGCATCTGCCAGGATCAAACAGAATTGAACACATAACAGAGTACTATTGTAAATTTGAAGTACACATAAAAAAATTATAGACGAGTATTAATACACAAAATTTGATAAAAAAGTTTCTATAATCAAATTTCACCACATCTACAAAACTTACATCATACCCGAAAAACTCAGGTACTCACGAAGCATATTCAAGAGATTAATAATTAAATTAATACAATAAATATGATAATTTATAGCTACATGCGGAATGCAACCATCATAGTAGAAATTGTTCCATACAATAATACTTAGGTCATCGCCATAAAACACATAGCACATCTAATATAGGGAGAAATTATATAAACAAAATCAATTAAAAAATATTGCAAAAATAATTTTAAATTAGAAATAATTTATAAAAGTAGGAATTATAAAAAAATAAGAATAATAAACTCCCCATATTAGATAAAATACAATAACAAAATAAATTAAAAAAATAATTTATTGTAAATTATTATCAACTGAAATCCAATAATAAAATAATAGAAAAAATAAATTTTTTAATATAAGTCATTTTAATATAATCCCCAAATGAAAAACAATGTATTTGTATATAAAGTTTTCTATCTAATTCAAATAAAAATTACTTTATATATTACAAACCATAACTATAATCGGTGATAAAATATGAAGTTCGGTATAGAATTCGTACCAAATCAACCTTTGGATGAAATTGTAAACTTAGTAAAATTAGCAGAAGACGTCGGTTTTGAATATGCATGGATCACTGATCACTACAACAACAAAAATGTATACGAAACCTTAGCATTACTTGCAGCAAACACTGAAACCATTAAAATGGGTCCTGGTGTAACCAACCCATATGTAAGAAGCCCTGCAATTTCTGCTTCTGCAATCGCAACCATTGACGAAATCTCAAACGGAAGAGCAACCTTCGGTATTGGTCCTGGTGACAAAGCAACTTTCGATGCTTTAGGAATTGAATGGACTAAACCTGTATCCACCATCAAAGCAGCTATTGCTGACATTAACGTTTTATTAGCTGGCGGAAAAACTGAAGCTGGTGCAGCATTAGGTGGAGTAAAAGCTATCCAAGAACACATCCCAGTATATATGGGAGCACAAGGTCCTAAAATGTTAGAAACTGCTGGAGAAATCGCAGATGGTGTATTAATTAACGCTTCCAACCCTAAAGATTACGAAGCTGCTATGCCTATGATTAAAAAAGGACTTGACAAAGCAGACGCAAAAGAATTCGATGTTGGTGCATACACTGCTACTTCTATCGGAGCTGACTCAGATGCAGCTAAAAACGCAGCAAAAATCGTAGTTGCATTCATTGCAGCAGGATCCCCACCACCAGTTATCGCAAGACACGGATTACCTGATGGATACAACGAAAAAATGGGTGAATTCTTAGCTAAAGGTGACTTCGGTGGAGCTATTGGCGCTGTAACTGATGAAGCGCTCGACGCATTCTCAGTATGTGGTACTCCTGATGAGTTCATCCCTAAAATTGAAGGATTAGCTGAAATGGGCGTAACTCAATATGTAGCAGGTTCCCCAGTAGGTAAAAACGTAGAAGAATCCATTAAATTATTAGGAGACGTAATCGCAAGTTTCTAAACTTGATTACTTTTTCTCTTTTTTATTTTTTTAACCGCCATATGCACAACTTATTACCAGACTTCTTTTAACAACAAATTTTTAATTATATAAAACACCATATAATATAATAATTACAGTAACATGATTGCAGGTATTATGATGGAAATTGAAAATTTAACAAAAGAAATTAGATTAAAAGCATTTGAACGAAAAGATCCGAAAACTCCAGAACAGGTTGGAGCAAGTTGGTATAATGATGATTTAACTTATGACGGAGTTTCAAAAACCTTATTTATAATATTACCCACACCAGGATGTTCATGGGCACTTGGAGACAGTGGAGGATGCACAATGTGCAGTTATGTTTCAGATTGCACATTAGAACCAATTGACACTGAAACTATTCTCAGAATATTCCGCGAACATTTATCAAGACATCCGATTGACAGCGAAGAAAAAATTTCCGTTAAGTTATTTGCTTCCGGAAGTTTTTTAAACCCCCATGAACTTCCAAAAGATGCCCGTGATGAAATACTTCACACATTAATGAAATTAGGCAATGTAAGAGAGATTATTGTTGAGTCAAGACCAGAATATGTAAAAGAGGAATATCTGGATGAAATATTTGAAATAATCGAAGACACATTATTTGAGGTGAGTATCGGTCTTGAAACATCAAATGATTACACTCGACTTAAAAAAATAAATAAAGGGTTTACCCGTAGCGATTTTGAAAATGCCGTAAAATTAATGCAAAATCTAAGGGATTCCAAAGGATACAATTTAAAGACAAAAGCGTATATCTTTGTAAAGCCCATTCTTGTATCTGAAAAACAGGCAATATCCGAAGCGGTTGAAACTGCAAGATATTGCGATTCCATTAATGTGGACAGGCTTTCATTTTGCCCTGCAACAATACATGGAGGAACTGTAATTGAAAGATTCTGGAGAAAAGGAGCTTATCAGCCCCCATGGATTTGGTCATGTATTGAAATTATAAACACTGTTCGTGATGAATTAAACATACCTGCACTTTTAGACACCTCAGGATTTGGATCAAGGCGCGGCCCATACAACTGTAAAAAATGCAACAAGGATTTAAAACATATAATAATAGCTAACAATTTAACTCAAAGCAAAATTGAATATGACTGCGAATGCAAAAATGAGTGGTTAGCCGAAATCAGCAATTCCGATATGAACAGCTCAACTGTTGAGATTAAGCATATCCCATTATATTAATATAATATAAAGATATTAATTTATTAGTAGGAGGAAATTATGAAAACTAAATTTATTAGTTTACTATCCATAATTCTAGGATTAATAATCATTATTTTTCCGGTGATTGGAATTATTGGAGTTAGTTCATTAATTGGTTTATCTGTATTATTAATGTCTATTTATTTGCTTGTTGTGGGAGTGACAATAATAGACTATAAGACCAGTGGAGCAATACTTGATTTGTTTTTAGGAATTTTGCTATTGTTATTAAGTATCTGTTTGATATTCAATCCTGCAACACTTGGGTTTTTAACTGAAATCACCCTTTATCTTGCAGGAATAATGTTAATTATTGTTGCAGTTGCTTCATTAATTAATAATCGCGATACCAGATATGGATTTTATATTGGAATATCCGGAATTGTGCTTGGTGTATTGTATATAATTATTGGAACTTATCTTGCAGACCCAATTATTCTTGGTTCATTAATTGGAATATGGTTAGTGATAAGCGGTATATTAAAGTTAATGGATAGATAATCTATCCTGAATTTCTTTTTTTTGGTGTTTATATTGATTGGAATAAGTGCGGATTTTGACCCTATTCATAAAGGGCATGAAAAGTTGATTAGAGAAGCCAGAAAAATAGCTGATAGGGAAAATAAAAAAGTTGTTGTTTATTTAAATAAGGGTTTTAGTGCAAACCATGCTCCTTTTTTCGTTAATTTTGATGCGCGTCGTGAAATGGCATTAGCTTTAGGTGCTGATGAAGTTAAATCATTTGAAGGAATCCATCACAGATTGGTCTTATCCTATAGTGTGCCCATTAGACTTAAGCAAATGATTGATGATGGGGTGACTGATTATATTACATCTGCAAGCATTTCACTTGATGAAATCAAATCCAAATCCAAAAAGTTCATTGCTCAGGGAAACTTTGTCGGAATGCCGAAAGGATATACAAATAGGAATGAAATAAGATGGTATGCAATAAACCAGTTTCTTGGAGCCAAACTTAAATTCCATGTAGTAAAAGAGCTTAATAAAGAAAAATATTCCGGCAGACTGATTAGGCAATCAATAATCGGCAACGACATGAATATAACCGACGACGTTAAAAAATTACTTCCAAAAGCCACTGTTGAAATTCTTCAGCGGGAAATAGATGCAGGCAGAGTTCCGGGCGATAGAAACTGGGATGAGATTTATAAAAGAATGAACACTTATTCAAGAGGCAATCTTGAAAAAATAGCTTACCTTAATGGAAATACTATAAATGAAATTATTAAAAGAAGAGTTTACAGAAATCCCGAATCTATTTGGGCAGTTTTTAGAAGGTCTGAGTATGGTCCAGTAATGACCAGATTAGCAGTCAGCGCTCTTGAGATGAATGTTACCAAAGAGGAAGTGATGAATTTAATTAGAAGTTATGAATCCCAGGAAGTTATTCCCGACAATCAAAAAGTCCAGAGGGTTATTGACAGAGCATGGTATGTAGCAAACAGCACCTTAGATGCTCGCAAAGCCAATGACAAATTCAGAAGTGAAATGATTGAAGTTGATGCTCCATTAACTGTGGATGCTGGGCTGAATCTAACTAAATTTGAAACAAAGATTACTAAAGAAGGTCTGAAAACTGACTTGTATGTAGATAAAAACGGCAGACTTTCAGTTCAGTTTAAAAGCGAAGGCAAAAAAATCAAAACAAACTTAAGACTTCCTGCAAATGAAGTTACTTATTTAAGATACATTATGGACTCCCATTTTATTCCTGTTAAGGGAAGCATAACAAAAGCTAAAAAAGGATTTAAGGTTAAGGTTGAAATCGGCTGAGTTTTTCCAGTGCCGCTTTAACCATGACCAGGTCGTTTTTGATGAAGTAATTTATAATCTCATCAAGTTCTTCGGATTTTCTTTTAGAATTGGACAAAGTGTTATTGATTCGTGAAATTGATTTTTCTCTAAAATTTTCACCTTCCGTTAATGATAAAACCTCAAAGAATTCATTTTCCAAATCATATTCTTTTGCAACTTCAACAGATTCGATTAAAAGAGCAGATAATGTTTTTGTATAGGTGCTTCTAAGTAATTTTAGGATAGCTGCATCCCCAATTTCATCACTGATTTTAAATGTATTGACAAACTCATCTAAAAATAATAATTCACCGGATTTTTTACCTGAAAGGTATATTGTGGGATTATCAGAATCAATTTTTCCAATTATGGCTCCATCAACCAAATCTCCAACATATTCATTTATTTTAAACGTGGTTTCAGGAGAAATATTATTCAAATCCAAATAAATTCCGTTGCAATATTTTCCGTAACTTTTTGCAACTTCAAGTGCATTTTTTGGAGAATTGGCCGAAATTAAAATATCTGATGCAGCAGCAACTTCCTTGAATGTATCCAAAGCTTTGATTTTGCGTTTTTCAATTGCTTCAGTCGTTTTGGAAGACCTGTTTTCAAGAGAGGTTATAAATTCTATGTCATCTGATTTAATCAAGTCTACAATGTTTTGAGAAACTTTTCCAAATCCTATCAATCCGATTATCATCATATCACTACTTGTTTTTAAAAAGAAGCATGTCATGCAAGTTCGCGCCAATATCTCTTGAAATTGTATTGCATTTTACACATAATAAAAAGTAAACTTCTTTTTTTGATATGTCTATTTCGGTTAATCCTTCATAATTTCCCATGCCCTTTGAAATTACAAATTCATGACTGTCAAAAATTTCTCTAAACTCGTCTGAAATTTCACTATCCACATATCCGACAGTTCCTGCACCAATATCAACAATTCTGCCAAATTCATCAAGCCCAACATCCAGCGCATCTGCCCTGCAAGCATCATTTAGGATAGGTTCCGATTTAACAGCAATTGTAATATCCAGACCATATTCTTTAATCTTGGCTAAAAGCAATTTGTCAAATACTATCTCTCCAGTATTATCCACCAAATATAAGACCTTATCATGAGTTTTTAGTGAGTTTTCAAATTCTTCAATGTCTTTAATTGCCAGATCTTTTTTAAGTGAGCTTTTAATTACGCTTTCAACATCATCATCTAATGTGAATGCTCCGAAGTCTAAAATATTGCCGAGAATGGCTATTTTAACGTGATTTTCCAAACTATCGTTTTCATTTAAAATTTTATTAACTTCCGGCAGATATTTAAGGGCTATTTTGTTGCCTTCAAGTTTTTCTTTATAATAAGGATCACTGCAGCATGTTTTTTGTTTGATTAATTTATGGATTGTAGAACCGGTGCTATTTGAATTAGCTCCTGATTTAAAATTTTCGCCTAAATATTTGAAAATTTCTTCCATAACTTCCATTTTAAGAGTTTCATCATCAGTTGATAAATCCAAAGCTTCTCTTGCCTGCCTTAAAAAACATGGGCCGCACTCGTAACTAATTTTCAAAATTACCCTCCGTAAATTATTTGAACTAATTGAATTTCATCACCATCTTCAATTACGGTTTCTTCGATTACAAGTTCGCCGTTTTGTTTTGATACGACAGTTTGAGCAGATAATTCCAGTTCATTAAGCAAATCTTTAATTGTGTAATTTTCAGGTAATTCTCTTTTTTCGTTGATGGATTTGTATTTTAACGTAAATTGCATTTATATCACAAACCTAATTCTTCTAAAAATGAACATGCCTTACATAATTCATTAGATGAAGGTTCACCACATCTCGCGCATCTTCCATGATTAAATTCCTTTGAAAATTCATCTTTTAATATGTTTTTGATTTTATCATATCCTCTAAGTGTAGAATATTTAATTGTAGGGTGATTTTCTGCCAATTGGTTTATAACTTCAGAAACCTCTCCCCTGAATGATTGCATTGCATAAGGACAGCTGTCAAAGTGAACTTCCAATTCTTTTGCAACAACATATAATCCTATTTCGCGTTCAGGTATTTCGCGCAGAGGTTTTATTTTAACAGTGAATTCTTTTGCTTTAGATTCTGTTTTTGCACCTAATTTGGTTAAATTATTGACATTGCCTTCAAGATAGTTCATTATGATTCCCTGAACTTCATCATCCAGGTTATGTCCGGTGACTATTTTTGTTGCACCCATTTCACGAGCCGCCTTATTGATGAGAGTTCTTCTAAACACTCCGCAGTAAGTGCAGGATCCCTTATGATTTTCTTTTTGCATTATTTCATCAAGAGTTATTCCAAATTCCTCTTTTAGTGAAACTACCTTATGTTCAATATTTAATCTTTCAGCATGTCTGATGGCGATGTCAATACCTTCCTGTCTGTAATTATCAATTCCTTCGTCAATGGTTACGGCACAGAGGTCTATGATGTTCATCATGCGAAACGAATTTAATATCTCAAGTGCCGTTACACTATCCTTGCCTCCGGAAAGGGCCACTAAGACTTTATCTCCCTTATCCAACAATTTTTCTTTTCTAATTGTTTTGATGGCTTTTTTTTCAATTGATTCAATAAAACAATCTTTACATAATAGCTGACCGGATTGTTCTTTTTTAATAATAACTTTCGGATTACCGCATTTACTACACTGCATATTACTACCTACATCTGTTCTACAAAATGTGCAAGCTGGTTTAGAGTATTAACTTCAAATACCTGCGCTCCTGCTTCTTCATATAATGAAACACAGCTGTCAACTATGTCCCACTTATTTCTATCTTCAGGGTTTAAAATTATAAGTTTTTTGCAATCCCTTGCCATTTCTTCTATAATGTCTACACTGGCCGGAACACCATTTACCTTTGGTCCTGCCCAGTCACGACAGTCTGATAAGATAATCACATAAGATTTATTGTTAATATTGGCTTTTTCCTGGAAACTTTTAAATGCCGAATACATATCGGAAGTGCCGTGAACCATTAAATTCTTAACTCGCAAATCTTTAACTTTAATAAATGAATCAATGAGATATTCCTCTTTTAAAGCATCGGTGGTTTCAATCACTTTATTATCAAACTCAAAAGTTCTTGATCTTTTAAATGCTGTTTGAGCTGAAAACATAAGCATGAAAAACCAGCTGCTGATCCATTCGCATGACCCACTAATATCATTTAAGAATAAATGTTCATTTTTATGGGGCCTCGGTTTTGCCTTTACAAGTTCAAAGGGAACTCCACCATATTTTAAATTGGCTCTAATAGTTCTTCTGATATCTATATTATTATGACTTGTTTTAGCTTTTCTTCTTGAACGTTTATTGGCTATTCTTTTACCTAATCTCTGGCAAATTTCAAGCATGCGGGGGTCAAAACGATTAAGTTTTGTCAAATCTTTATTCATTAGCTCCCCATCCCGTTCCAGTTTTTTAACCTCATCGAGCAGGGGCTGGCCTGAAAGCATTCTCAATTTATCATTGGTAATCTTTTCTTTTTGGACTTTTTGAGCCATGCTCCCCTGTTTTTTAATAACATATTTATTTGATTTAGGTCCAGACCCCAGATATGCTTTGCTTTTTTTAAGTTCATCAGGAGTTTCTAACTTTGGCCGGATGGAAAAAACTTCATCAAAAACTTTATTGAAATCGGGAATCTGAAATCTGTCTTTGACATAAACTGCCATTAATGCGGTTTTAAGTAAATTCCTATCTTCTTCACCAAATTCCTCATAAATTCTCACAGCGGCCTGAGTGCTTCTAACACTTACTGACAGTCCTTTTTCTCTTAGCTGTGATGACAAGGTTGCAATTTTAGTAATCATCTTATCTTTTATTAAAAATGTCTTTTACAACTCTTTTTTTATCACTTTCGTTTTTAATAGCTACACCGATACTGTCTTCGAGAGACTTGTCAAGATTTTTAGTTCCCAAATTAGTAACAGACTGAACCCAGTCAACAGTACCCCTAACAGACGGTTTTTTCATTAAATTGAGATTGCGTATCTCATGGACCAATTTGACTATATGAGATATGATATTATCATCTGCATGAGGCAACTTTGACTTGACAATTTCGATTTCACGTTCGATTGTAGGGTATGGAATGTATAAAAATAAACATCTGTCTTTTGTTTCATCAAGTAAAGACCTCTGAGAATTAGAGGTTAAAATTACTATCAAGTCATTCTGTAAATGGAAAGTGCCCAAATCATTGATGGTTATTTCCTGTTCTCCCAATGCCTGAAGTAAAAAACTTTCCACTTCCTCATCAGCCTTATCAATTTCATCTATTAATAATACGGATGCCTTTTCATTTAAAAAAGCATTAAGCAAAGGTCTTCTTATGAAAAATTCTTCATCAAATAATTTCTCTTCACGGTTTGAATCATTTCTAGCAGCTTCCAGATGAAGCAATTGTTTTTGATAATTCCATTCACCGACAATTTGTTCAAAAGTAATTCCTTCATAACATTGAATCCTGAAAAAGTCTCTTTCAAAAGTTTTTGCAACTACTTTTGCAAATTCTGTTTTTCCAACACCTGGCGGTCCTTCGATAAGCATTGGCTTTCCAAGTAAAAAAGACAAGTATAATGTAGTTGAAATTTCATTATTTGAAACATAATTCGCATCTAAAAGACTTTTATCAATATCTTTAATACTAATATTTTCAACTTGCAATTCTTAAACCTTCTGAAATTTATTTATTATAAAATATGATTTAATCTAAATTTATTTAAAGTTTGTGTAATAATATAAGTATTAATAGTTTTATAATATATTTAATAAGGAGGTAAAATATGGAAACTGAAAATGTGATCATCATTGCATTAGTGATATTGATTATAATTGCAGGCGCTATTGCTTTTGTAATTAGCAGTAATGGAATTTCATTTAATACTGCAAATGAAACCAACAATACTACTTTAAACAATACTACTAATCTCACAGCTAATGATACATCAACTGATTCAGGCTCGACCCATGATACTGGTATTGTAGGTTCCAGTTCTAGCGGTGATTATAGTAGCGGATCCAGTAGAGGTAGCAGTATCAGCAGTGGCGGATCAAGTGGAAGCGGAGGATCAGGTCAAGGCGGAGGCAGTGTTGAACCACAACCAAGCCCGGAACCAACTCCAGAACCGGAACCATCCAATCCAGGAGCTGGCCAGGACACTCCAGGTGACCCTGCTGATTTTGAATAAATCTATTCTTTAAACTCGTCAGGATTTTTGAATAATTCAAAATCCTGAACATATTCTTTTCCAGTAATCATTGCGATTTCTGCTTTTTTTAGTTCAGACCCCAAATATGCAGCGTGTTCCATCCTGCTAACCAAATTTTGAGTAATTATTTCTTCATATATTTCGCGAGCGCAGCTTCCTGCAATTACAAGTTCGGGTTTGTTTTTCTTAAAATGAGTGGCAGTAATTCTGCTATCGCCAACAGTGGTTCCATACTCAACATTGATTTTAAAACTGCCCGCCCTGTCTTTAATGAATTTCATCGGTTTATCCTGTATTGTTTCAGGAATTCCATCAAGTTCATTTAATATAATATCATTTCTTTTATGTTTGTCCTTAAAAGCGACCAAGTTAATGCCCAAATCTTTTGGAATAGATTTTCTGTGTTTTGCAAGAAACATCATTTTAGATGCAGTAGCTAACTCATAAACGCTGCCTCTTGTTTTTCCGCTTTCTTCTGGAGTGAACAATATGCTGACACCAAGTTCCATACCAATACCTGCTAAAAGAACATTCACACCTCCAGAATCGGCATCCATTAACTCAGTAACATTTCCAACACCGAAAAACATTGGCGCAGGATTGACTTTATGAAATTCATGACATGCAATAATCGATTCAACAATGCTTGAACTGTTAACCGGATCCAAAATTAAATCTGCAACATATTTTAAACCTTCAGTGTCTTTTATTAGTTGATGCATTGCCTCAACCCGCTCATCAGGAGATTTCGGAGATTTACCTTGTGAAAAATTAGTTGGGAGCAAAACAGCAGGAATACCCTTTTCTTTTAGTATTTCCTTAACTTCGGAATTGTTTCCCAAATCCAAACTCAAAACAAAATCAATTCCATTTTCAGCCGCAACTTTTATTTCCTTGGAGTTCAGTGTATCAATACTTAAGGGCCTATCTCCAACAATCGGACGCAGGGTTTCTATCAATTCCGGAATTTTATCTGAAAAGTCCTCCCCGGCAGCCATTCCAATATCAATCATGTCCGCTCCCGAATCAACAAAATACTGGCATTTGTTAATCAATGCCTCCTTAGATAAAAATGGGGCATTAGCAATTTCAGACAATACTCTCATTGGAAAGTCTTCACCCACTGGGAGATTTTTAATTAAAATGTTATTCGGTTTTTTGAGAAGCTTTTCGATATTTTCTTTATCATTTTCAAATTCCTCAATAAATTTAATCGCTTCTTTTCGTTTTTCTTCCTCTATTAATTTATCGGCAGGTTTATCTTCAGACAATTCTATAGAACCTATTAAATTCAAAACCATTGCAAGATCAGCGCCGTCGGTAGAACCTTTAAAAGTTGGAATTCCAATTTCTTTTGTAATTTCTTTTGTCCCTTTTTTAATCAATCCCGGAACCAGAATCATATCAATTTCATCTAATTGATTTGAAAAGCAAGTTTTTATTTCCTTAATAATTTGTCTAGGAGTTAAAAATGCAGCAACTTGAGTATTGTCTGCAACATGTACAATTATATCTTCTTTTGATTTTGAAACAACTTCTTTAATTAAAGGATATGCTAATTCTCCAGTGATAATCAAAACTTTCATGATAAATCCCAACTGACCTCTCAATATATTATATTATTTAATAATTATTATTATATTAATTCTTTTAATGAATTATAAATTAATTAAGTCCAACAAATAATTAAATATTTAAAAATTATATAATAAAATGAATCAAACATGAGAAAAATTATAATAAAAATTTAAAATAATGAACAATAGAAAATAAATAAATTTAAAAGGAACAGATTCAATGAAAGTTAACATAAAATTTATATATTTTAGAATTTATAATGATTATACATGATAAATAAATGGAGGAAAAATTAATGATTGAAATTCGTTTCCATGGAAGAGGAGGACAGGGAGCTGTAACCGCTGCTGAAATTTTAGCAAAGGCAGCATTCAAAGACGGCAAATATTCTCAAGCTTTTCCATTCTTTGGAGTTGAACGTAGAGGAGCTCCAGTTATGGCGTTTACAAGAATTGATGATGAACCAATCTCATTGAGATATCAAATCTACAATCCTGACTATGTGTTAGTGTTGGATGATGGATTATTAAATGTAGCAGATGTTTTTTCAGGAATTAAAGATGAAGCGGAAGTTATAATTAATACTGAAAGTTTTGAAGGTAGTGGAAAACATGACGTACACAATATTGATGCAACCAAAATTGCATTAGACATGTTGGGACGCAATATAGTAAACACTATCATTTTAGGATATTTTGCTAAAAAAACCCAAGTCGTAAGTATTGAATCATTACTTGAAGTGATTAGAGAAACCTTCCCTGGAAAAGTTGGAGAATTAAACGTGGAAGCTACTAAAAAAGCTTATGATATGGGATAAAAAGGGTGAATATAATGGTAAGTATAGGCTGTGTAATTAAAACCCCCGGTAATAGTAGAAATAACAAAACTGGAAGTTGGAGAACATTCAAACCGATTTTAGATAAAGAAAAATGTATTGATTGTGACAACTGTATTATATTCTGTCCAGATTCCAGTGTAAATAAACAACATGATATAGATTACGATTACTGCAAAGGATGTGGAATTTGCGCATACGAATGTCCTTCCGATGCAATTGAAATGGTAAAAGAATAAAGAGAGTGATTTAATGATAAAAGAAGTAATGACAGCAAACAAAGCAGTTGCAGAAGCTGTAAGATTAGCTAAACCACAAGTTATTCCCGTTTATCCAATTACTCCGCAAACTACAATTTCTGAGTACTTAGCACAATATGTTGCTGATGAAAAAATTGATGCTAAATATGTTAAAGTAGAATCTGAACACAGCGCAATAAGTGCTGCTGTTGGAGCTAGTGGTGCTGGAGTAAGAGTATTTACAGCAACATCTTCACAAGGATTAATGTTAATGCATGAAATTTTATATGCTGCTGCAGGTATGAGAACTCCTATAGTTTTAGCTAATGCAAACAGAGCAATTTCCGCACCATTAAACATTTGGAACGACCAGCAAGATTCCATTGCACAAAGAGATGCAGGATGGTTGCAAATTTATGTTGAAAATGCTCAGGAAGCATTAGATGCTACTTTAATGGCTTATAAGAT
The DNA here is from genome assembly GCF_030539875.1 of Methanobrevibacter sp. NCBI lineage: Archaea > Methanobacteriati > Methanobacteriota > Methanobacteria > Methanobacteriales > Methanobacteriaceae > Methanobrevibacter > Methanobrevibacter sp. Next base: position 39,069 of record NZ_JAUNXI010000014.1, on the reverse strand, counting down.
ATCAGAAAATTCTGATGTTTTACTTCCATCAATGATATGTTTAGACGGATTTATTTTAACTCACACCGTAGAGCCTGTAGAAATTCCGGATCAAGAAAGTGTGGATAAATTTTTACCTAAATATGTTCCAGAACACTGCTTCATTGATCCGAATGAACCAATGTCAATAGGTAACTTTGCTGATCCTCAGTACTATACCGAAGCAAGACATGACATGGAAATTGCAATGAATAACTCAGTTGAAGTAATTCAGAAAACTTGTGATGAATTTGCAGAAATCTTCGGAAGAGAATATGGTCTTATTGAAACATACAAAACCGAAGATGCAGAAATTATCTTTGTTGCAATGGGTTCACTTTGCAGTACTCTTAGAGTAATGGTGGATGAATTAAGAGAAAAAGGCGAAAAAGTAGGTTTGCTTAAAATTAGAGCATACAGACCATTCCCTGTTGAAGAAATTAAAGAAGCTGTTAAAGATTGTGAAAAACTAGCAGTCATTGATAAAAACTTCACATTTGGAATTGGCGGAGCTCTCTATGCTGATTTGAAAGTTAAAATTGATAAAGAAATCTATGGATTCATTGCAGGTTTAGGTGGAAGAGACATAACTCCAGATTATATCTTGGAAATTTATGAGAAAACCAAATCACCTGAACAAGAGGTTACATGGATTGGACTTAAGGAGGAATAGACATGGATATACCAGATAAAGATTTATTAGCACCGGGACACAGAGGCTGTGCAGGCTGTGGAGCATCAATTGGTGTAAAATTAGCTCTTAATACATTAGGCAAAAATACTGTAGCTATTTCTGCTACTGGTTGTCTTGAAGTTATGACCACCCCATACCCTGAAACTTCATGGGAAATTCCATTCATGCACGTTGCATTTGAAAACTCTGGAGCTGTAGCATCAGGTGTGGAAAGTGCATTGAGAATCCAAGGAAAAGAGGATGTTAATGTGGTTGCTTTCGGTGGGGACGGAGGAACTGTAGACATAGGTTTACAATCATTATCCGGAGCTATGGAAAGAGGACACAATATGCTCTACATTTGTTATGATAATGAAGCATACATGAACACAGGTATCCAAAGAAGTGGAGCTACACCGTTCGGTGCAAGTACCACCACTTCACCAAAAGGAAATGCGAGTTTTGGAGAAGACAGACCTAAGAAAAATATGCCAATGATTATGGCGGCTCATGGAATTCCATATGTAGCTACTGCATCTATTGCATATCCTGAAGACTTTGTTAAAAAAGTTAAAAAAGCAGCAGAAACTAAAGGAGCTGCATACATACACTTACAACAACCATGTACTACTGGTTGGGGATTCCCATCTGAAAAAACCATTGAAGTTGGAAGATTGGCAGTGGAAACCGGATCATGGATTTTATATGAAATTGACCATGGAAACTTCGAAATCACATACAGGCCTGAAGAGAGAAAACCTGTAAAAGAGTATTTGTCAGTACAAAAAAGATTCAAACACCTAGATGATGAAAACATTGAAAAAATCCAAAAATTTGTAGACGCAGAGTGTAAAGAATTAGGATTATAGGAGGAAAACCAATGGAAAGTATTCTTGTAAATAGCAATACATGTGATGGATGCCTTAATTGTGAAAACATGTGTGCATCAATACATAATGCTAGTAGGATAAAAATTATAGAACATGATTCTACCTTTTATTCCATTGTATGTCAACATTGTGAAAGTGCGCCTTGTATAAAAATCTGTCCAACAGAAGCGATTACCGATGAAGGAGTTAATGCTGAAAAATGTATTGGTTGCGGATTATGTGTAATGGTTTGTCCATTTGGTGCAATGACTTTCAAATCCAAAGTTGCTGAAAAATGCGACCTCTGTGCTGATAGAGAAGAAGGACCTGCATGTATAAAAGCATGTACTAAAAGAGCCATCAGTGTTGCTGATCCGGAAAAAGTTCGGGCTAAAAATCAGGAAAAATACCTTGCTAAGATGTCCGGATTATATGAACCTGCCAGCAATAAGGGCGGTTTTGTCCACGTGATAACAAGTCAGGCAAGGGCAAGACTTGTTTTAGACGAATAATAAAGAATTATGTATGAATTAGGAAACTGTACTAATTGTACAACATGCGGAAGTTGTCAACAAACACCAACCGTTGACACTCCCGTCTTATTTTGTATGCATTGCCAACCATCAAATGCACCATGTTTGATAGCTTGTAGGGAAGACGCAATCGAGGTTTTGGGTGGTGCCATAACAGTCAATAGAGAAAAATGCACAAAATGCAGGGATTGTGTTGAAGTTTGCCCGATTAATGTAATTAAAATTTAAATATCTTAAAATCAAAAATAAGATTAATTAACTTTTATAGGGTTTTATTTTGATTACTGAAGATGTTATTAAAGATGCTGTTTATGAACTTTACAAAAAAGCAGCTATCGTTTTGGGAAATGATGTAAAAAAAGCACTTGAAAATGCTCTTAAAAGCGAAGAACATGAACTTGCAAAGCTAAATATTGAAGCTATTTTAAAAAATACCGAGCTTGCTGAAGAAAAACAAATTCCAATGTGCCAGGATACAGGACTGCCGGTGGTTTTTGTAAAATTAGGTAATGTGGAAGTTGAAAATCTGCGCAAAGGAATTGAAGAAGGAATTAAAAAAGCAACTGAAGAAATTCCGATTAGGCCAAATATTGTTGATCCGCTAACAAGAGAAAATACAAAAATCAACATTGGAGATTACATTCCTCCGATTGATATTGAACTAATTGACGAAGATTACCTTGAAATAACAATATTGCCAAAAGGGTTCGGTTCTGAAAACAACAACGCATTGAAAATGGCTCTTCCGGCTGAAGGAATTGACGGCATTAAGGAATTTGTAGTTGAATCTGTTCTTAAAGCTAAAGGAAAACCATGCCCTCCAACAGTTATTGGCGTCGGAATTGGAGGAACATCAGATTTATGTTTAAAACTTGGTAAAAAGGCATTGCTCGGCAAAGTTGGTGAGAGAAATCCCGACCCGAAAATAGCTGAACTTGAAGAGGAAATTCTAACAGAAATCAACAATTCTGGAATTGGACCGATGGGTCTTGGTGGAAAAACAACCTGCCTGGATGTAAAAATATTAAAAGCCCACACACATACTGCAGGATTACCTATTGGTGTTTGCGTGCAATGTTGGGCCGACAGACATGCAACAACAAGAATACATGACAATTAGATTATCTCAAATCTAATTGCTTTTTATCTAAAGGTTCTCGGAGTGGTGGATCTAGGAATGTTATTATGGAACTCGATTGAAACATCCATGATTTCAACAGAAATATCCCCCATTCTTTTAAACGCTTTGATTACTCTGAATAAATAAATAAAGTAATTTGAACGCTCTTTTTCATCAAATGAATTTTCAGCCATCTGTTCGGCAATTAGATTAATGGCTTTAGTTTGAATAATATGAATGGCCTCTTGCAATTCCATCAGATCATCTTTTAAATCAGTTCTTCCTTCAATGAAAGCCATGACCGCCAGATTAATCATTTTTTGAGCTAAATTATACATATTTTTTAATTTTTTTAATGCATTTTCCTCAATTTCATAAACATCATTAATTACAAATTTTGCAATATGGCCACAGTAATCGCCAATACGTTCCAAATCATAAGCAACTTCATTATAAAGCATGGATTTGGCAATTTCAGAATGTTTGTTCATACTGACAATTGTTTCAACGGAAGTTCTGATTTTTTCAACCATATTATTAGTGGCAAAATCCATTTCCAAAGCCTTGTTTGCTTTTTCCATGTCATGTTCCAAAACAGCATCAAATGAAACTTCAAGCTGGGAGTGGACATGTTTTGCCATGTTTGAAATCATGTCTGTAACAATCACATTACCTTTTGTTTCATGAAAACTGACATAATCGCTTAGAGATTCTGCAATTTTCTCATAGCTTTTTAAATCTATCATATAAGCTCTTTTTACAGTTCCTTCCTTTACAAGAGGTTGCAGCAATTGAGTAACATAACGGCGAGTTATTCCTAACTTCTCTGCGATTTCATCCTGAGTTGAAGGATTTTCATACAAAATAATATCCAAAATCCCCTTCAACGTTTTATCTTTTTTACTCATTGTATCCCATCATTTATAATCGTCCAATAAATCATTAGATTCAAAATGAATGCTGTCGGAAGATTTGTTTATCCTTGATTTATTACCAACACTGCTTTTAAATTTAATCTCGGAATCATTTTCAATGTTTTTCTTAGACTTGTTGATTTTTTGATGTGTTCGTCTTACACTATTCCTTTTATCAGCATAATCGAAATCACTGTGCTTTTTGGAATGATATGTTTTTCCAACATTGGATCTCTTAAAATCTTCCCTGTTGATATTGTGTTTAATCACTTTATATTCTTTCTCAGCGTTTCTTGCTGAAACAACTATACTGCCTATTACCACACATAACAATAGAAAAGCAAGAATAGCTATCGGCAAATCAAACAATGAAAATATTCCATCATAGATTTGTGTAATGCTGTTTTGAAGATCAACAAATCCTCTTGCTAAAAATATCAAACCAACAAATGCAATAACCGCACCATTTGATTTTTTAATAATATCCGGTTTTAACACCAATGGATAAACGCTCATAACAATTAATGCCAATCCTAAAACCCTGTATAAATTATTATCCGCAAAGTGTTGGAGTGATAAAAATGCATTTAAAAAAGTGTAAGGCAATATGCCCACTTCAGATAATAAAGCGGCAATCAAAAGCAGCTGAATTAATGCAATTACAACAATTGGAAATATGTATGCAATTTCCCATTCAAAGTTTCTGCTGAATGTTGCTTGTCCAATTGGAGCTTCCAATGCCTCAGTAAGCATATTATAAAGAACAGAAGAAATAACCGAACCAATAATTGTACCAGCAACACCCATAATTGAGGTTAGAATAGCAACAAATGCTGAAATACAACCGACCAATACAATTTTTTTATAGTTCATAATTCACCTTAAAAAATTTAATTAAAAAATAAACAATATCATAATATTATTTATTTTTAATAAATTTAAACTTTAAGGAAAATTTAAACAATAGTCAGGGCATTAGGTACTTTTTTCAAAATATTCTCTTTAACCGGAATCATGGTTGATGATGCTATGGAAAAATCAGCCTGGCTCGATGCGACCTTATCATCACTTTCAGGAATGATTGTAGCATTTAGTTCATCCTGCAGATTGTTAACAGTATTGTCCAATACCCATTTATCCACATCAGAAATAATAATTTCATCGACATGCTTGTCTAATTCTTTGGCAAGCACCCATGAAATAAATCTTCCGCCATGTAAGGAAACAGTATTTCCTTCAGTTAAGTTGACAACATCGTTTAAGGTGTGTTTTAATTCAATATTCTGATACATTCTTGAATTAACCAATGTTGCCCAATGAGCATCACCTACATGATATGATCCTATCTTATTAGGATAAATGTTATCTGAACCTGCAAATTTTACAGCAGTGGCTATTGCAAGCAAATCATGTTTCTGGGCAGGAAGCCCCCTGTTTGGAAACTCCTCATTAATTATCTGAATTACACGGGGAAGGCCAAATTTTCCTCTTCTTGCAGTTCCAGGTTCATAACCACACATATACCCGTGATGATTTTTAGGAAATCCTGTTATGACCATATTTAAACCTGTTCTAAGACCTGCCCTAACTTCATTTTCATAAGCTCCGTTGGTTGCAACAACTTTGCCCGGAGACAGTATTCTTGCAGCGGCGATTGTTTTTGCATATCCTTCAGTAGCGTTTTCGCATCTGTTGAACGGTCCTCCTTCAACAACAATAACATCAGCACCAAGTTCAATGGATTTCTCAAAGCCGACTATTACTTCTTCATATCCATCTCCAACAAACATGATTGACTCTAAACCTTTACCGTATTCTTTAGCCAAATCCGCAATATCTTTAGCCTCTCTTAATGGAGCTGCATGAGCTTCACCTGTCTGTTCTGATGAAACATTAACCGCAACTGAAGAAGATAATTTAACCCAATCATTCTTATCCATTTTCTGTTCCAGTTCTTTGTTGATTAAACGTTCATGAATTCTCCCGCGAGGGCATTCTGTAAATACTGGACCTTTATTATAGCATTCCCCACCACATCCTGTGATGTTTTTTGGAAGTCTCATAGCACCATTTTCACCAAAATGATCCAAGTCAAGAGGAACATCGACAATTTCATGAACCTTTTTCATTACTTCAAGACCAGTCATTCCAAATTTTTCGCCAATGTCTGAAAAAGCGTAAGCGCAAATATGAATAGGTGCACCAATCATGTCGGCCAATCGGCAGTTACCCAATAAATCAACCAATTCCAAATCAGATGCGCAGGTTCCAACAACAACTTCTGTTAAATCGCATCCCAAAGGAAACCTTTTAAAACGCATCCCCAATTTCATAGTCTCTTCCAATGAAAGTTCAGATATTGCATCAACAACAGAACCCACATCTTTATCCATTTTTGATATTTCAACTGCAGCAGCATCATCGTGAACTGCATCTTTAATTAAATCGTACATGAAAAGAATCCTCCACATCAAATTCTAAATATATTTAAGTAAAATTATCAGATAAAAACTTTTTGATTTATATTAGTTTAAATCCGATTAAATAGAAAAAGCAAAAGTAATACTATTTTATTCATATAAAGAAAAAGTTAATACAAGTATTACTAAAAAACAGATATGATAAAAAAAGTAATACTAGTTTAAAGACAAATATAAAGATTTAAATAGTAGCACAAATTTAATAAAAAATATTACTACATGTTTTAACAACTATAGAAAATAGGTCAAAACAACAAAAAAATACATACCCTTAAAAAGCATTGTAGTAAGAATCTTTCAGAAAAATAGAAATTAGAAAAAGAATATTTAAAATAAAGGAGATAAAAAAATGAAAGTAGCAATTTTAGGTGCAGGATGTTACAGAACTCATGCAGCAGCAGGAATTACAAACTTCTCAAGAGCTTGTGAAGTTGCAGAACTTACCGGAAAAGAAAACATTTCAATGACTCACTCAACCATCGAAATGGGTGCTGAGTTATTAGAATTAGCTGGAGTAGATGAAATTGTCGTATCTGATCCAACTTTTGACGGAGATTTCACAGTTGTAGATGACTTCGATTACTCTGAAGTAATTGCTGCACACAAAGCTGGAAACCCTGAAGAAGTAATGCCTGCAATTAGAGCAAAAGTAGCAGAATTAGCTGAAACTGTTCCTAAACCATCCAAAGGAGCTATTCACTTTACTCACCCTGAAGATTTAGGAATGAAAATTACTACTGATGATTGTGAAGCTGTTGCAGATGCTGACTGGGTAATGACCTGGTTACCAGAAGGTGGAATGCAACCGGCCATTATCGAAAAATTTGCTGACAACATTAAAGAAGGCGCAATCGTAACTCATGCATGTACCATTCCAACTACCGGATTAAACAAAATCTTCGAGGACTTAGGAACCAATGTAAATGTAGCTTCCTACCACCCCGGTGCTGTACCTGAAATGAAAGGACAAGTTTACATCGCAGAAGGTTTTGCTGACCAAGCATCCATTGACACATTAATGGACTTAGGTCAAAAAGCAAGAGGATCCGCATTCACATTACCTGCAAACATGGTAGGTCCAGTATGTGACATGTGTTCTGCAGTAACTGCAATTACCTATGCAGGTATTTTAGCTTACAGAGACACCGTAACTCAAATTTTAGGAGCACCTGCAGGATTTGCACAAATGATGGCTAACGAAGCTTTAACCCAAGTAACTGCATTAATGCAAGATGAAGGTATTGACAAAATGGATGATGCTTTAAACCCAGCAGCATTATTAGGTACTGCTGACTCAATGAACTTCGGTTCATTATCCGAAATTGTCCCAACCGTATTAGATTACTTAGGTAAAGACAAATAAACAAGTTAACTAATTGTTGGTTAATTCCAACAATTTTTTTAACTTATTTCTTAATCGCTGCGAAATCAACTATTAAAAAATAAGTTAAATCCTATTTTTAAAGCGAATAATAAAGAGGGATGTGTATGATTGATGAAATTTTAATAAAAGCAGAACAGGGAAAAAATTTAACTGATGATGAATTTTTAGAGTTATTAAATATAAATAATGACGAAGACATGCAAAAGTTATTTGATACAGCTGCAAAAATAAGAAGCCAGGAATCAAAAACAATTAAATTAACATCCACAATACATGTCACAAACAAATGTCAGATACAACCTAGATGCGAATATTGCGGATTTGCAGAGAAAACATCCAAAAAAGGATATTATAATGCTTTTTATAAATCAAACGAAGAAATTCTTAATGCTGTTGAATCCATAAAAGAAGCACGCATTCCCCGTGTAAGCTGCTCCGGAGGATACGGTTATAAAGGCAAGCAGGTAGTTAATGCATGCAAAATAGTTAAAAGCAACTCCAATTTGGAAATTCTGGTTAATGTTGGTGGAGATTTAACTAAAAAATCCATAAATGAATTAGGAGAATTAGGCGTAGATACCATTTGTTGTAACTTAGAAACAATTAACGAAGAGGTATTTTCTAAAAGAAAACCTGGTGATTCACTAAATCATCGAATTTTAACTTGTAAACGCATAAGCGATGCAGGAATAGGATTGTCTTCAGGATTGCTTTTAGGAATTGGGGAAAGCGTTGAAGACAGATTAAAACACCTGCGTTATTTAAGTAACTTTAAAACCCTAGAGGAAATTCCGATTATGGGTTTTAATCCATATGAGGACACTCCTATGGCAAATGAAAAACCATTCCCATTAAAAGAGCAGCTGAAAATCGTTGCAGTTACCCGCATAATGTATCCAAACATTAGAATTACAATGCCCACTCCAACTGTTGGTCCTGAAAATGTGGAGTTTTCACTAAAAGCAGGTGCGAATAATTTAGCCACCGTCATTGCAGACAACTACCCCCATGAAGTGAAAGGCGTTGGTGCACCGGAATACGGAAATTACAATAAAGTAGTTAATGTGATTGAAAAACTGGGACTGATACCTCAAACTATTTAATCATCATATTTGAGATATGATATTATGGCATTTGAAAAGATGATACATAATGCATTTGAAGAATCTAGAAATAACTCCAGATTTGGAGATACCCTTGAAGAAATACGGGAGATTCAAGACTATATAAAAAATGCTAAGAAAGTATATATCCCAAATAAAAATGGAATCAAAGTTGAAGTGTTAAACAAAGTTTTAAATGAATATAACCTACCTCAAGCAAAAATACTTCAAATCAATACAAATTCTGCAGATACAAGCAGAATTCCTGCTCTTGCAAAGGCATACATGGCATTAGACCAAAGTGATGCAGATTTAATAATTGCAAGAGGCAGATTAGGCATACCGGGTTCCGGATCACTACTTATTTTTATAGACAATAAAGGAAGAATTTTAACCTGCGGAACATCACCTTCACATCTGATTCATAAAAAAACAATAGAACAGGCAGTTTACAGAGAGGCATGTGAAGCATTGGAAAAAATTGGATTCAATAAAGAAGGCTAAAAAATGAATGTTGATGTGGGAATTACTTCTGAAGTGCTTACGCTCAAATCCAAAACAAGATTAATAGATATTTTTAATGAAATAATATGTGAAAAATCACAAGCCGTATATAGCTATTTAGAAAAGTTGAATCTTGACAATGACACCAAAATAATAGTTATCGGAACATATTTTACAGGCGTGGGGATAGTTAAAAAATTAAGTGAAAAATATAATAATATTTTATTAGTTGATATTTATCCTCATTTAGAACAGTTATTGTATACTTCTATCGGAGGAAAACTTAAAAATAAAGTTAATTTTTCATCGGATTTGAATCTGATTTACACTGGAGAAGTTGTTATTGACACAACAGGATTTGGAGGCATTACTGCTGAGCAATCATCAAAATTTAATGTAAATACTTTCATAATCGAAGATCCGATAGCTGAAGACAATGATAAATTATTAAAAGATAAGAATAACATTCATGAACGGTTGAATGCAGCAAATGCAATACACAAAGCCATTATAAAAACAAAAGGAATTAATACAAAAACTTCAGGAACAATGACCTTAACAATAGGTATTTTAAATAATGTGCTGAACAGCTGCTTCAACAAAGAAGGAATTTTGTATAGTGCCTGTGAAATGGGATTTTTTGAAGAAGTTATTTTTAAAGAGAAAAATATTAATAAGTTTGTAAAACTAACAGATAAATCCGCATTTAAAGTATCTACAATCAATCCTTTTGACTGTGACGAGCTTATTTATTATGAACTGGATAGAATAAAATCTGAAATGATTTAAATGAGACTTAAAGATATAGCCTGTTTTTTAAACAAAAAAATACCCGAAACTTTCGCATTGCCTCATGACAACATTGGTTTTGCAGGAGAATATGATGCAAATCAAGATGTTGGCTCCATTAAAATTTACATGGACCTGCTGCCTGAAGATGACACTTACAGCACAGGCACTTTAGTCATTACACATCACCCCCCATTATTTGCTCCCAAAACATCCACTTACACAATTCATTCAAACTGGGACATTGTTGATGGAGGGGCAAATGATGCTCTGGCAAAAAAATTGAAATTAGATGTCGTTGATATATTTGATAAGCAAACAAATATCGGAAGAATTTGTAAAACAAATTTTACATTCAGACAGTTGAAGGAAATAGTTTCAGATAATTTTGAAAATGTCCGGACTGTAAATAAATTAAATGACAATATGCAGCTAAATAAAATTGGAGTCATATCAGGATTTGGCCTTAAAAATCCGGATTACATCAGACTGGCTAAAGAAAAAGAATTGGATTTGTTAATTTCAGGCGATTTAACACATGAAACTGCAATTCTTGCAAAAAATCTGAAAATCCCTTTAATTGATTTAGGCCATCACGAAAGTGAAATTCCTGGATTATACCAATTATCCGAACTTTTAGAAGAGCTTGACATCAATGTTGAGGTTATTGATAAAAGGCCGATTGAACAAATATAAGTGATAAAAATGGCAGACGCAATACAAAAAATGGAAGATAAACAGGTTCCCCAAGGCAGGATAGACTTAATTGGATGTGGAAGATTAGGATTACGGATAGCTATTAACCTGATGCAGGTTCATAGAGGAGGTCCGAAAATAATAGGTGCATTTGATGGACAGAAGATATCCGGAGGAGATGTGCTTTTTACACTTTACGGGGCTGAAATTGATGAGGGAAAACCGGATTTCATAAAGAGACTATGCACACATGACGAGGAATACCGAAAAATAGAAAGTCACAACGAGTATATTGGCAGCGAAAATTTAGATTTGATTAAAGGGGATGTTGTGATTATTGTTATTGCAGGAGGCAACACAATACCTACTGCGGCCAAAATAATTAAACATGCACAAAAAAGAGGTGCAAAAACAATAGGTACAGCAGGAATATTCGGATTTGGAAATGAAGATATTGTAATAAAAGATATTTCCCAATACGACAATAATAACCCTGCAGTTGAAGAGCTGAGAGCTCAGGGAATTACAAAAGACCATTTAATTTTAACAACAAACAAATTAATCAGAGATGGCGAACCTGTAACACCATATACATTAGATGAAGTTGCAAAAATAATTACAATAAGTTCACTAAAATTATTAAGAGATAAAAATGATTAAAATAGCTACAGCCGAATGTTTTACTCAGGGAAAAATCGGAAGGGAACTGCATGCATTAGCTCAAAATTATAAGGGCTATTTCGGAAGGGAGTATATTAAAGACCCAAAAGAATATGGAGATTTTGATTATGGTGAACTTAGCGTGACCTGCAGTTTATTTATTCCAACAATTGAAGCCGTTGAGAAAATATTAAATGTGAGAAACCCCCCCGAACCTGACAATTTAATTAAGGGAATAAAGGTTTATGACGAAACTGGAGATAAAAAAGTCAGCAAAATTATGGCGGAAGCCGTTAAAAACTTAAGCGATTGTGATATAGCTATTGGAACCACAGCAGGTGTTGGCCATGGAGCAATAGCAATTATTAATAATGAATATGAAATAATAACCACCACCGACATTTATGCAGATTTAAATGAATTAAACAGCAGACATCTCTATAAGCGGTCAGAAGCAGGAATTAAAAAAGCCTTAGAAATAACATTACTTCTTTTAAACAATAATTTTGACAAAATAAACTCTTTAGAAAATGTTGAAATTATAAAAAAATAGTTTAGAAAGCCTTAGGGGGGATTCGAACCCCCGACTTCCACCTTACCAAGGTGGCGCTCTACCGGCTGAGCCACTAAGGCGCTGTCAGGAATCAGTAAAAATTCTAAAAATTGTAAAATAGTGCAAGGGAAGGGATTCGAACCCTCGAAGGCCTATACCAGAGGATCTTAAGTCCTCCCCCTTTGGCCGCTCGGGCACCCTTGCATACAATAATAATGTTTATCTTCATAGTATATAAATCTTACCTTTTTTGACAAGTTACTATGAAAATATTAAAACTACAAAATACTATTGAGTAACAAACTATTTAAATATATAATATAAATATATTTTTAAAATAATAAAAATGGTGTATTAATTGAAAATCGATATGGAAGAATGTGGAGTTTGTGAAGATTGCATCGATGTATGTGTAGAAGAAGCAATTGAAAGAAAAGCTTACACAGTAATTATTGATGCTGAAAAATGCGATAACTGCGGCGAATGTGTTGATGTTTGTCCGGTCGGCGCTATTTATGAAGATTAGGTTTTAACATGAAGGAAAAATTTACCATAATTGATTATATATTAATCATTTTAGTTATAGGTGCAATAGCTTTTGCATTTATACATATTACAACAGACGAATCATCAGAAATCCAAAAAACAGCATTCGATGCATCTACAATCAATAAAATCCCAGACACTTATTCAAATTATTATAAAGACGGATATATTGTAAAAGCAGTCGTTGACGGTTTTAATGCAAGCGATGGAGAGAAAGTGACAGTAAACGGTACTGTAAAATGGATTGGAAATAATGGTGGAACCGACGTTAAGATACTTATTGAAGACAATAAGACAAGCTATTTAGTTGGATTATACAAAAGCATTCCTGAAGCAGACGTTTATGTGGATAAAATTTCACTTGAAACCGATGGAAGCAAATATGAAAACTTAGTAGAGGTTAAAGCCAGCCCGGAAAAAATCCAAACAATAAATGACCTGAATAAAAACTTATCCGGTGCCGACTTTGAGATATCTACAACAGTTACACTTGATTCTTTTGATTTAATGGAAATTCAGGAAATAACAAATATAATCAATTCAAATGATAAAAGATTAGCTATCAAAACACCAAACAGTGGATTGGGCAATAGCATAATACTTGAAAACGCAAATGGACAAACACTTGACTATGCCAATTCCGTTTTAGGCAACATCAACGGACTTACCGACGAGATCACAATCAGAGTCTACAATTGCAGCGACAGTCAGCTGGATCAGATTAAAAATAACTACGACGTTATTAATATAAGAAAATTCTAAGTTGTGTAAATGTATGAGCATTATTTATTCCAAGTTAACTGCAATAATAAACAGGATTAGTGATGAATTTCACAAATCCTTTTTATTTACAATAATCTTTTCTATTTTAGAATTTATAGAAAATCAATGGGTTAACAGCTATTTTAAAAAGTTATATCCTGATGAGGACTTTTTAAAATTTTTAAATAAAAATCAGATTGTAAAACATCATCTTTTTAATCCGCTAATCGTTTTGCTTTTGTTTGCAGCATTTCTACTGCTATCCCTAAATTCCCCATCATCAAGTTTGGTTATTACATTACTTTTGGGATTTATGGCGTTTTTTATTGGATCTTCAATATTTCCAAAATATTTTTTCAATGCAGCTAATCAGAATATTTTAAAATTCGAAAAAAGAGACATTTATTCTATCGGATTTTGTTTAATTCTGGTGAGCATTGTATTTTTCTTTGTAAGTGTTGCATCTGTTGGAGGAATCCCTCTCTTAAAACCCTCAATTAGATATTTATTAAAGCCTATACTTACAATGCCTGTATTTTTAATTATACCCGGAATATGTTTAGTTGCATCTTCATATCTAAAAGATTATCAGGACAACATCATAACCCGTTCACAAGCCAGATTCAGATTCGCATTTTTACTCATTCTTGCTTGTGGATTTTTATTGCTTTTAGGTTATAGGACACCACTACTTGCAGCATTTCTCATAATAATTGTGATAGGTTTCTATGGAAATATCATTTCAGCGTGGGAAGTCGTTATTGGTGCGGCAATTGGTGTATGTGCAATAGTTGGAATAGGTTATTTTCGTTCACTGGGCGAAATGACAATAACTTCCTCAACCAGCCCATTGTATTCCCTGCAATCAAGAGCGGATTTTACATTGCATGTTTTAAATTTACTTGATTTTATCAGCGGAAACTTTGGTATAGCCCACGGTCAGCTTTTAGCAAGTTCAATTCCAGGAAGTGAATTAGGGCCAAGAATGATGGTTGGAAAATTAATTGCATGGAGAAGCGAAGTTACAATTACTCCAACACTTATTGGACAAATGGTAATTGATTTTGGAAAAGTTGGAGTGTTTGTGGAAATGTGCATTTTAGGATTTATTTTAGGTGTTGGATTTAAAATAATGCAAAAAACTAAAGATTATTTTTATATTGGGCTTTACAGCTTAATTTTAACATACTCAATTCTCGGAATTGAAACTGGAATTTTAGACATTCAGGTTTTATTTTACTTTACAGCCGCCATTTTAATCTATTTAACAAACATCATAAAATCAGAATCCTGAACTATTTTTTAAAAAAAGTATTACTAAAATAGCGAATAATACAAATTTGTATTACTTTAATAACATTTATATATATAAATTAACCTTAAATATTTATGTCAAGTTGAAAAAGGGAGCTATATAATAAATAGTTTTCTATAAAACATGCAAATAACTTGACATTTGTAAAAAAAATAAAAATAATACTATCATAGTAATACTCAATATATAAATAAATTGGGAAAAGTATTACTATTCTAAAATGGAGGAATAAATTTGCATATACCAGACGGATTTATACCTATTACACAATGTATCATATACTATGTAATATTAATTGTTGCATTGTACTTCTCTGTGAAATGGGCTAGATCAAACTTAGATGAAAAACGTATACCTCTTTTAGCAGTACTTGCCGCTGGTATCTTCGCAATCATGTCCATGAACATGCCAATTCCATTTGGTACAAGTGGACACATGGTTGGAGGAGCATTAGTAGCTATTGTATTCCTTGCTCCTGAAGCTGCTGTTTTAGTATTTACAGTGGTTTTACTTATCCAAGCATTAATCTTTGGAGACGGAGGAATTACTGCATTAGGAGCTAATGTATTGAACATGGGAATCATTGGAGGAGCAATAGGTTTATACTCCTTTAAAGGATTAAAAGAATTTATAGGAAAATACCCTGCTGCAGGAGTCGCAGCATGGTTAGCTACAGTAATTGCAGCATTAGCAGCCGCTATTGAAATGGGTATTGCTGGAACTTTCCCAATAAACATAGGTATTCCATCAATGGTTTTATATCACGTATTTATTGGAATAATCGAAGCAGTATTAACCGTGATTGTTCTTGTAGCATTAGATAAATTTAGACCAGATTTACTTGCATGGAATAAAGGAGATGCATAGTATGGATAAAAAAGATCAGTATCTAATTGTTGTTGCAGTAGTCATCTGTATTATAGTCAGTTGTCTTTCACCATACATCGCATCAGGTGATCCAGACGGACTTGAAAAATCTGCAGAAGATTCAGGGTTAGCTGAAGATTTCCAGATTGAAGAAATAAATGGAATTCCAGAAGCGATTTTCCCAGATTATGCATTTGCAGACAATCCTGATGATCAAGCATTACAAGTTGTAGCCTTGATTATCGGAGTAATTATAACCCTAGGATTAGGGTATGCAGTTGCAGAAATCGTTAAAAACAGGATTTAAAATTTTTTAATTTTCTCCTTTTTTCTTTTTAAACTGATTAAATCAGATAAAATTTATATATATTACTAATTTTCAATATTATACCAGTGAATTGTATGGCGGACATAACACAAATAATCAGATTTGACGAACTATCTTCAAAAAGCAGTCCGATTCATGATTTGGAAGGAAGAATCAAATTAATTTCAACAATATTAATAATTATTGTTTGTGTTACCTCAAAAGAGCTTTTTATACCAATCATAATTGAAATAATGCTATTGACTATATTAAAAATAGCTGATTTATCATATATTGATTCATTTAAAAGACTGTTGCTGTTGCTTCCATTTGGTGGAGCAATAATAATATTTCAACCATTTATACAACCTGGAAACGTTCTTTGGAGTTATTCATGGTTAACAGTTACCGATGGTGGCCTCAATTGGGCAATTTTGCTTTTAGCGCGTATTATTGCAACATTAACTGCAATCATAATTTACTCATCAACAACCCCGTTACAGGAAATGGCAAGTTCCTTTAGAAAATTGAAAATGCCAAGAGACCTGGCAATGATTTTATCAATCATGGTGAGATTTTTATTCTTGTTTGTTGATGAACTTGCAGCTATACGAAAATCCCAGAAATCAAGAAACTTTGACATCCATTCCAATAAAACAAGTTATAAATGGAGAGTTAAACAGGTGGGCTACACAATAGGCATGATGTTTTTAAAGGCCTATGAGCAGGGAGAACGTGTTCACAAAAGTATGGTAAGCCGGGGATTTTCTGATGCATCAGAGATGTTTGATGAAAAAAAATCTCCTGAAAAAACTGATTATATATACATAATTTCAATTATAATAATAGTTATAATATTTGAAATAATCATATTCAAATATTCCGGGCAACTGGGATACATCGGTCAAAATCTATCAATCAATTAGGTGGCAATATGGAACAAATTCATTTAGAGACAAAAAATTTATCTTTCACATATCCTGATGGAACTCAAGCTTTAAAAAACATAAATCTCAAAATTAAAAAAGGAGAGAAGATTGCAATTGTAGGTCCTAACGGAGCAGGAAAATCAACACTCTTTTCACATTTAAACGGTTTAACAGAACCTACCTCAGGACACATTGAAGTTGATGGTGAAGAGATAATTTATAACCGTGACGAGCTGCTTAAAGTAAGACAAAAAGTAGGAATTGTGTTTCAGGATCCTAATGACCAGTTATTTGCACCAACCGTTAAAGAGGATGTTGCTTTTGGACCCATGAATCTGGGCCTTGATTATGATGAAGTTAAAAAAAGAATCGTCGAATCATTGGAAATGGTCGGCATGAGAGGATTTGAAGATAAAACACCTCATCACCTCAGTGGAGGTCAGCAAAAAAGAGTGGCCATTGCAGGCATTATTGCAATGAGACCTGAAATAATGATTCTTGATGAACCAACTGCAGGTCTTGACCCTGAAGGTGTTGATAAAGTATTGGCTATTTTAAACAGGCTCAATGACGAAGGAATAAGCATCATAATTTCATCACACGATATAGAAATGGTAAATCAGTTTGCAGATAAGATATTTGTTTTATATTCCGGAGAAATAATTGCACATGGCGACAAACACCAGATATTTTCAGACAAGAAATTATTAAAAAAAGCCTGTTTAAAAGAACCGGTAACTACCGAAATATTGTATAAATTAAAAGAAAATGGATTAGATGTAGATACCGAAAAAATAACCGTTAATGAAACGGTTGAAGAAATACTGAAAGCATCAAAAGATTAACTTTTTGATTTTCTTCCAAATTTATCTTTAAGTTTGATTATAAAATCAAATTCCTGATCCAATTGCGGAGAATTTGCAAATCCACACTCAGGACAATGAATTAGATTACAGTTGCTGTGCTTGCCGCAACTAGCA
Source organism: Methanobrevibacter sp. (assembly GCF_030539875.1). Classification (NCBI taxonomy): domain Archaea; kingdom Methanobacteriati; phylum Methanobacteriota; class Methanobacteria; order Methanobacteriales; family Methanobacteriaceae; genus Methanobrevibacter; species Methanobrevibacter sp. The sequence goes on along the minus strand of NZ_JAUNXI010000014.1, from coordinate 21,067 downwards.
CAACCACGATTTTCCAATCTATTTTCATCAAACTCAAAACCACACATACGGCATTTCATAATAACACCCAAAAAAAATTAGTTAAAAAAAATAAAATGAAAAAATTGAAGTTTATTCAACCTCAATGTTTTCAGCTTCTTCTTTGCGAAGACAAACCTCGTATCCTTTAATATTCATTTTGATTGGATCGCCTAAAGTAGCTACTTTTTTAATAGTTATTTCACTCCCTTTAACGAAACCCATACTTAACAGATGTCTTCTTAAATCAATGTCTCCAGTTTCATGGAACTTTTTTATTTTTACTGTTTCACCAGGTTTTACATCTTTTAAAGTTTTCATAGTATCACATGAATCATAAATTTTTAGGTATACTTAACTTTATTCAAACTATTATATAAATATTTAGTTATGACTAAAAATTTAAAAATTTTAAATATAGCTAATTAACCTTTAATTCCGCTTTTACTCCTCATCAAATCACCTATCTAAATCCCATTAAAAATCCGACATTATAAATTAAAAATGCGACAACATAAGCAGTTACTATGGTAATAACACACATAGTTAAAGGCCATTTATAACTGTTTGTTTCTTGCTTGATTGTACCAATAGCTGCAAAACATGGAACGTACAACAATACAAATGCCATGAATGAAAATGCAGACAGTGGAGTAAATGTGTCATGTATTAAACTGACAACACCATTTTCATCGTCTTCATCCAAACCTGAAAGAGTACCGAATGTTGAAATCACAACCTCTTTAGCAGCCAATCCGGCAATAATTGCAACAGCAGCCTGCCAAGTTCCGAATCCTAACGGAGCAAAGATTGGGGCAATAACATTACCTATCATACCAAGTAAACTATCAGCAGAACCATATTCTACACCTAATGGGAAAGTACATAGCGCCCACAATACAATGGAACATCCGAGAATAATAGTACCTGCTTTTTTCAGGAATCCTTTTACTTTTTCCCAGGTGTGCAATATTACCCCTTTAAGAGACGGCACCTTATAAGTTGGCAATTCCATTACAAAAGGAGTGGACAATCCTTTAAACATGGTTCTTTTAAGAATAGCTGCAACAACAAGAGCAACAAAAATACCTAACAAGTAGATTACAAGCAGTATGTTTCCTCCCATATCCGAAAAGAATGCAGCAACAAAAACAGCATAAATCGGCAGTCTGGCAGTACATGACATGAACGGAACAAGCATCATTGCAAGCATACGGTCCCCTTCATTTTCCATGGTTCTAGTAGCCATTATCGCAGGCACACCACAGCCAAATCCTAAAATCATTGGAATAAATGCTTTTCCGTGAAGACCAACTAATTTATGCATGAGCTTATCCAAAGTAAATGCCGCTCTTGCAAGATAACCGCAGTCTTCCAATATGCTTAAGAATAAAAACATCAGAATAATGACCGGCAGGAAAGTAAGCACACCACCTACCCCTCCGATAATACCGTCACTGACAAATGAAGACAAATATTCATTGGCAATAAAAGAGGAGGCAAATCCGCTTAATGCTCCAAATCCTTCTTCAATAAGAGTTTGAAAAGGAGCACTTATTGTAAATGTTAATTGAAACATCACCCACATTATAATTACAAATATGAACGGAGCCAAAATTCTGTTTGTAACAATCTTATCAATCTTATCAGTTACAGTTTCTTTTTCAACAGCAGGCATTTCAACAGCTTCAGCCATTAAACCGTCGATAAATGCATACCTTGCATTTGCAACAACTTCTTCGGCGCCTTCATTAAATATAGTGTGAAGATGGCCAGCCACCTTATCGGTTTCAGTCATGATTTTGGAAGAATTAGAAGACTGCTGTACTTTTTGTATTACAATCGAATCCTTTTCCAATAATTTGATTGCAGTCCAAATAGACGGAACGTCCAGTAACTCCTCATCTTCTTCAATTAATTTTTGAAGATCTCCCAAATGTTCTTTTAATTCATTACCATAAGACAACTTGGCGGCACAGTCTCTTGGATTTTCAGCGGCTTTTTCAACAGTTGTTAATAATTCCTCAAATCCGTCAGCTGTTTTTGCATTAATCTCAACAACCGGAAAACCCAAAAGTTCATTCATTAAATCAATATCAATGATATGTTCCCTTTTTCTTGCAAAGTCATTCATGTTAAGTGCCAAGACCAGATTAGCGCCCAACTCCATCATTTGAATAGTTAAATATAAATTACGCTCCAAGTTAGTGGCGTCAACCACATTAACAATTACATCAGAATCATCATCTACAATAAAATCTCTGGAAATAATTTCCTCCATAGAGTGAGCGCTTAATGCATAATTACCCGGCAAATCAATAAGATTATACTCATAATCCCCATGTTTAAAATGACCTTCTGCTTTTTCAACAGTTTTACCTGGCCAATTACCCACATGCTGATGCATACCAGTTAATTGATTGAATACAGTAGTTTTACCCACATTGGGGTTTCCTGCTAATCCTACAATTAATTTTTTCATTAATATCCTCCTTGTTCAATAGATTAAATAAATATATTTTTTTATAAAAACTTAGGTAAACCTAAATATTTTATTATTTTACCTTTATCATATTTAAATATTTAGTCATACCAAAATAAAAAGACATAAATATAAAAAAATAACAATTGTTAAGTACAGACATATAACACCAAACCATCTGAAAATTCAAAAACATTTATATATGATGAAAACAAACTTCAATATTGGTGAGAAAGAATTTAGGCATGCCTAAATTTTTCACTTATGTCACAAATATTATTATTAGCCAATAATAATATAATCTCCAAAAAAAAAACTATCTTATTGAATTAGATTTTCACAATTTTTCTAATTTGATAAAAAAAAAGGAAATTTATCTGCCAAATAATTTCCCAAAAAAGTCAATTGGTGTTTAGTACCACAAACACCAAATCTCTCTTTTTTAAGGTCCTTCACCATCATAAGTGTATGGATCATCATAAATATCTTCATCCCAATAAGTATAGTCAAAATAATCATCTATTTTTTGGTTTAATCCCCAGTTATGGTTATCATAATAAGTATAAGGATCAAACATTTCTACAGCGACATATTGGGTTTTTTTAGCTTTTTTGTAATGGGAATCCCCATCAAATTTAACCTTAACCTTGTATTTGCCGACAGGATATTTTAATATGACTTTGCTCTTATAAGGCCCGTATTTCCATTTATAATTTCCAAATTCATCAGTAATATTATAGTGAATAGTTCCGTCACTTTTAATAGGTTTGCCATGACTGTCCACAAGAGTAATCACAATAAGGCCATTATTAAAAAAAGGAGAGTGGTCCGTATCAATCTTTACTTTAACTGCCTCCTTTGCAAAAACAGGACCTGCCAATATAAAACAAACACTTAAAATTCCTAAAATTAATATAAGTTGTTTCTTATTCATGATATCCCCACAAGCATTCCTTGTGTATAATTTGTTATAAATGGTATTTAAATTTTAAGTGAAATCTATCTCCACCACACCAAATGAAAACAATTTAACCGAATGGCTTAAACAAAGTTTAAATTATATTTCAGTTAATCAATAGCTATGATAGAATTAATAATTGCCTGTTTTATAGGCATATTAATCGGAACGATAACAGGAACAGTCCCAGGAATACATGTTAACACAGCAGGAGCAATACTGTTTGCTTCATCGAATTTCTTATTGAATCAAGTATCGGCCGAGTTCCTGTGCGTATTAATGGTTTCCATGTCCATTGCACATGCACTTATAGAGTTTGTCCCATCCATGCTTTTGGGAGTTCCACAGGAAGGAACAGCAACATCAATACTTCCAGGCCATAGAATGGTGCTGGAAGGCAGATCAAAAGAAGTTATAAGAATCGTATCTGTGGGAGGTTTTGGAGCAATATTAATTACAATTTTGATGCTTCCGATTTTTTCAATAGTCCTGCCGGCTCTACATGATATCTCAAAGCCTTATACCTGGATAATTCTTCTTGTTGCATCAGTCTATTTAATTTATAGCTTAACATCAACTTTTAGAGATTTTTTATGGTCACTGCTCTTATTCATATTATCCGGAATTCTGGGTTGGACCATATTCCAGACCCCAATCTCATCTGGAGTGACATTAATGGGCGCTTTTTGCGGGCTTTTTGGAATAAGTACAATTTTATTTAGTTTAAATGAATCATCTAGTCTTCCCCCTCAAAACCCCTTTTATGAATTAAACATCGATTATGACAAGTTTAAAAGCATATTTGCAGGAGGAATAACAGGGGCAATTTTAGGTTTTCTTCCGGGTTTCGGACCTGCACAAGGAACTGTAATAGCCCAAGCAGTAAGCGGCACCAATGATAATGACAGCGAAGATACAGTTAATTTCTTGCTTGCAACATCAGGACTTAATATTTCCGACTGTTTATTTTCCCTAATGGCCATCTATATTATTGGAAATCCCAGAAGCGGAATTGCAGTTTATATGTCATATCTGATTTCGGAGATGAATCCGAATCATTTGATAATATTTATATTTGCATCACTGCTTGCAGTATCAGTTTCACTTGCACTTTCTCTAAAAATAGGAGATTCCTTCTCCAGATTAATGAGAATGGTTGATTATAAGAAGCTGTCAATAGGAGTTATTATCCTCCAAATTGCAATATTTTTCATCTTTGTCTTTTATTATGCTGCCCCTGCAGGTTATATGGCTTTAGTCCTGATTACATCAATTGCTCTTGGAATGCTGCCCCACTATATTGGAGTGGGCAAATCCCATCTAATGGGCATTTTGATAATCCCCTCCATTGTAATCTATATGAAAATGTTTATTTAGATAATGATTACATTGTCTGCAATTTTTTCTGCCTTTTCAAGAATATCTGAAGTATCTGCACCAGGAAATGCATCTATTATGCACAAATCAGCATGTTCCGCTTTCAAATCTTCAAAAGATTCGTTGAATATTTCATATCCTTCAGTGATATTATTTAATTCAAGATTTTTCTTGAGGTTTTCAATCATTTCAGGATTAACATCATTAAAAATTACCTTTTTAAAACCCCATTTAAGCAAATAAATTCCAAGAGCTCCCAAACCGCACATTGCATCAATAGCTATTCCCCTGTTAATTTTATTATTATCCAGATAGTTGTGCAGCCTCAGTAGTTTTTCCTCTGTGGTCATCGCCACTTCTATATGGTGTTTAGACTGATTTTTTACTAAAGCAATTTTATCCTCCAGCAATGTCCTCATGACGTTTATTTGCTCGTCTCTGCCTACAAGAATTTCAAAATGATTGATTTTGGAATCTTTGTCAAATTGCCCAACAGGAGTTTGGGGACTTCCCTTTAAAACGCAGACAACTTCGGGAACTTCATTAAACAGTCTTGAAGCAACCATTTTTGTAAAATCAGAGTGGAGAAGTATTAATGCATCTTCCCCAATGAACTGAGGATTTAGGCCGCTATAATAAAAATTAGACAGAGGCACCGGAGAATTGCGCCTTAATGTGGCTTTTTGTGGAGCAATCCCTTCCTCAATCATTATTTTTAGGATATGGCTCATGACAATATCAAGAGGTCTTTTTCCACATTCACATTTCATATACTCTCCGTCAAGCGCATCAAAGTCTATTAAATCCTTTAAAGGAGAAAATTTTTTTATCTGAACATCTCTGCATTTTTCACACTCGTTTAACTGTTTAATTTTTTCATCCAAATCTATCATAAAAAACACCATAATTATGTAAACTTTTATAATTGGATTATAATAATAATTGTGATGGGATAAGTAATAAAAACTATATAAGTTAGTATTACTAAACTCTAAGTGTAATTAAAAATCCCCCTCGGTGGAAAAATGAACAAGGAAATAATACCTCAATATGACATCACTAAACAAAATTACACATCCGAAGAAAAAGTTATCCTGAGCGAAATTAGAGAAAACCTAGTCGATTTGGCAATATCCTCCGGAGAAAACTTTCAGGTAAGTGAAGAGAAAATATTAAACAACATCAAAAACTTTTTATTTGAAAGATTAGACACTCAAAACACTACTAAAAAATATTTAGACAACCTATCGCGAAAGTTGCTTAGAGACATTATCGGATACGGAGAAATCGACCCATTAATCCAAGATGATGATTTAGAAGAGATTATGATAATCGGGATAAAAAAACCTGTATATGTTTATCACAGAAAATACGGAATGATGAAGACAAACATCCAATTTAACAACGAACAAGAACTTATGAATCTAATAGATTCCATTGCAAGACAGATCAATAGAAGAATCGACAAGGAGTCTCCGATTTTAGATGGAAGGTTAATTGACGGGTCAAGAATAAACGCCACAATACCACCCATTTCAGCCGACGGCCCATCACTTACCATAAGAAAATTTAGAAAGGATCCCCTTACAATAATTGATTTGATAAATTCAAAGACGATTTCAATTGAGCTTGCGGCATTCTTCTGGTTATGCATTGACGGGCTCGGCATTAAATCTGCAAATGCAATCATATCCGGAGGAACAAGTTCAGGAAAAACAACAACACTCAATGCTCTTTCAGCCTTCATCAACCCAAAAGAAAGAATAATAACGATAGAAGACACATTGGAACTTCAAATCCCCCATGAACATGTAATCAGAATGGAAACACGTCCGGCAAATGTAGAAAATAAAGGGGAATTAACAATGAACGACCTTGTTAAAAATTCTCTAAGGCAGCGCCCGGACAGAATAATTGTAGGAGAAGTAAGAGCAGAAGAAGCCATAACATTATTTACTGCACTGAATACCGGCCATTCAGGATTTGGAACCCTACACTCCAATGATGCGAGAGAGACAATAACAAGACTTACAAATGAACCGATGTCCGTTCCGGAAATAATGATACAGGCCATCGACTTTATAATAATGCAAAATAGAATTTACACCCCCTCCGGAGTATCCTATAGGAGGATTAGCGAAGTGGCAGAAGTAGTTGGAATTGAAGAGGGAGTAATTCAATTAAACAAAATATTTCAGTGGAATCCCGAAACAGATACAATCGACAATGTCGGCATAAGCAGTAAAACATTATCCCAAATTGCAAATCTAAGCGGAATTTCAATTAATGAGCTATACCGTGAAGTGGAAAAGCGGGAATTAGTTTTAAAACACATGATAAACTTTAATATCCGTTCTGTTAAAGAGGTTAATGCAATTTTAGAACTTTATTATAAAGACCCTGAAAAAGTTCTAAATAAAATTATCCGATAGGTGATTCCCATTTTAAAAGAACTTTTCATAGCTGTGGGAGAACTGACAATCAACCTTATCAGTTTTTTAAAAAACATATCATTTAGGCAAATTGAACTTGAAGCACCTGAAATTAATTCAGGAATATCCGAAAAACTAAATCTGCAAAGAGATATAAAATTGTCCCAAAACGAAGACGATCAGATTAATAGGATAAGAGAATTCCTAATTCCATATTTGCTAAATAAGAAACTTATTGGAACAATAATTATAATATCTCTATTATTACCGTTATTTGCAAGTTGGGAACTATCCGGAATATTTTTCACACTAATGCTGATGCTTTATATTTTAGTTTTTTATTATCCCCAAATCCGACAGCAGCAAAGTTATTCTGATTTAAACCAGGAACTGCCTTATGCATTAAGGCACATTGGGATTGAACTGAAATCCGGAAAAGGTCTTCACGATACATTAGCAACAATTAAAAATGCAGATTATGGATCCCTTTCAAGAGAATTCAATAGAGTTTTAGAAGAAATTAAATTTGGCAAATCCACTGAGGATTCATTGCTTGAAATGTCCGGCAGAGTCAAATCCGAAGGACTTACAAGAGCAATACATCAGATTGTCAGCACATTAAGAGTAGGCGGAAACCTTTCCAACAGCCTAGATATAATAGCCAGCGATATTTCTTTTGATATGCAGATTAAATTAAAAGAATATTCTCAGAAATTAAACTCATTTATTTTAATTTACACATTTATTGCAATCCTAACACCGGTGATTAGTTTAATAATGCTAATGGCAGGCTCAACAGTTATGGGAGATGTAATTTCATCAGATTTATTGCTCATAATTTATGGGCTGTTTTTCCCGTCAGTCGTGATTTTTATGGGAGTGTTCATTAAAAAATTAGAGCCGAAAATCTAAAAAAAAGATAATTTGTATTTAATGACAGTTACATCCGAAAAATAAGCACCATATTTTTTTTAAAATGCTTTTTTTCTTCTTTGTATCAGTTGAACAACATTTTGGTTTATTTGACATTTTCTTATCCTCCATTATGAAATATAATCTTTAAATTTTTGAAATTAAATATGAAAATCATATTTAATTTCTTGAGAGTAGTCATATTATACATCAAATTAGAACATTTTACACTAATTTAACAACAGCAATAATAAATTAGATTTTTAGGTTTGCCTAATTTTTTATCGCTATTTCTTATATTACATCAACAGACATATAAATATTTTGGTTAACCTAAAAAATTTATAATCAATTTATAATAATCAATAGCCATTAGGAGCCTGAATTATTCTGGTTAAAATTCGGCACAATATGTTTTATTTTTCTTACTGATTCGTGGTGATTTGTAAAAATACCGTGTAATTTGATTTAATTTTATTAAAAAATACCTCAATATATGTAAATTTAAATATTATGCAATACATTTATTTATTTAGGTATAAAAATGAAACATATATCAGATTTAGATATTAGAGACCCAAATTATACTTTGTTGAAAGAAATATTTAAAATTATGAATTCCGGATAAACTTTTAAAATTTTAGCTTCATTTGGATTTAAAAATTTGGATAATCAAGTATTTGTTTTTAAAATCATATTTATCCACATGTTATTTGGTTTGGACATTCCATCATATTGAGTGAGCTTGAATCAAAAGAAAAGCTTCGTGAGTATTTTAAATTCAAGAAATCGTGTGAAAAGAAGAGAAAAAAAGATTTTTATTGTCGATACAACACCAGCGAACTTGGATTTTAATTTTCACAGAAATAAAAAGAGAAAAGAACATCCCAAATAATTGAATTTAAAATGAAGTTATTAATCCTTCAAAGGATTTTATATTTGATTTAAAGCAACAGTTGTCATTGATTTTGATAGTATGAATCCTGTTTGCATTTTAATCCACTCCTGAGCCCAAACGATGCCAAACTTTGACGAAATTATGGAAACTCAACAAAAAAGACGAATAATCCAAAAAGGAGACACAATAATTTTCGACAAATGTTATTGCAGCTATAAAAACTACCAATTATGAATCAGCAAATACAAAATTGTTCATTTTATTTTTCCAAAAGAAAATTTCAACAGAACAAAGCTTGATGACCAATCATCCTACCCACTACAAGTATTTAACCAAACAAAGAAAATAATAACGTAAAAACTATTCTACAACAATCTAAAACATGAATTATTCAAAAAAATAGACAACTGGAAGAAATTCAAACCGATTCTAGGAAAAATAGAAGATTTTTTCAAATTACTCAAACAAGGACCCAACATGAGAAAAATACACAAGTATACGCCAAAATCAGTTAAAAAAAACAGCATAAATGTATTCCTAGAATCACTAATCATATCACAAGGATTTTACTCAAAAACAGCCATAACCCAATTATCTGATAACTAAAAAATTCAGACACCTAAAATATTTTTCAGTTAAATGAAGGCAATGCTTAAAAATAGATAATGTTTTCAGTTGAATGAAAAGTAAATAAGAAATCAAAAAATGATATCGCACTAATGAAAACCTTAAATCTGCAGCGGACAAATTGAATAAAGTATTATAATACTTAAAAAAATGAATCAAAAAATTAATATAAAAAGTAAAATAATTAAAAAAAATAAGCAATGAGAGTTATTTGAAAAAATAACCTCAAATTTTAGATAAAATCTAGTGAAGAAAGAATATGAAACTAATCTTCCCCCTACTATTTGGTCACTACATTAATCTTCCTACGCCAGTAATTTCAATACTTGCAACGCCTTCAATATCCTGAACCATTTCTTCAACAGCTTCAGATCCACCTTCACCATCTTCAGTGATGAAGTTTAAAATAATAGCCACTAAACCAAATGCAATTGGTTCTTCAGCAATATCGTGGAGTTTAGCACCTTCAGGCATTGAATTTTCAATAGTGGATTTAATAGCTTCCAAATCCACATCAGGACTCTCAGGCATAATTTTCATAGTGGTTAATACTTCACCCATTCTAATTCCCCCATTTTAAAATCTATGGTCCTTCAAAACCACATTCACATTTGTATCCGTGACCAAAGGTACGGCATTTTTCACATCTTGCAATTTTTGCTCCACAAATAGGACATTCGAATTCAACAAATGTACCTGTTAATGGAATTTCTTGTTTACATGAAATACATTCTATAGATCTCATTTTTAATCACCTATTATTTGTGTGTAATCGAAGTTATAATCCTTTATATTATCATCTATTAAAGATAAAACCCTTTCAGGGTACTTCCCATTCACAACATAACAATTAGTCCCGAACTTTAATAAAAGAGACGGCAACATCACATCAATCGATGACTCCTGAAAAGTTAGTAAAGTTTTTGCATCAATTTTACTAATGAATGTTGAACCTGGCTCTTTAGGTTCTTGGGTATATATTCCATTTACATTTGTTACTATTAAAAGGTTTGCATTTAGAAGATGAGAAATATAAACTGCAATTGAATCTGAAGTAACATCCCATGAACATTCAAATGGATCTTCACTTCTTAAAAATTCTGAAACCACAAATATCGGTGTAAAACCCTTATTTGAAATTTCATTTGCATCTTCGATAGAATATGCCAATTTCACAGACTCCACTTTATCATTTACAAGCTTAGCAATTATATCCATACAGTCAATTGCGCACCAGTGATTGGTTTCATCTGAAAAACCCATCTCGCCATCATATCTTCTTATTAAGTTAGCAAATTCTCCGCCGCCTAAAACAATAAGTGAATTAGTGTTTTTAAGTTTTTTTGCCAAATTTATTGCATGATTTGGAAATAAGCTTCCTCCGATTTTAACAACTTGTTTTATGCTCATGATTTCAACCACATTAAATTAAAAATAGCTTCGATTAAACCGGCAGTTACCTATAAAAGTTTCAACTCGCCGGTGATTCTATCAAGTATTTCATCTTCATCAGGACCGAGTGCCAAAACTGTAACGGTTGATGTAGGTATTTGCGTTCTTCCGGCATCAACTACCAAATAATTAGAAATTCCATTTATATCAGCTAATTTTTTAAGCTCTGTTAACTCATCTAAAGTGCTAACCTTTAAAACAACCTTAGCATAAGCCTCATTTTCCCATTTCTTAATTTTATCAGGAGAGGTTTTTTTATAAGAACCTATAGCCCCATGACAGCACTGAGCAGCTATTTTTCCCTTACCCATTTTTAAATCAGTTCTAACAATCATCACTTGCTTCATCTTAATCAGTATATAATTATTAACTTATAAATTTAAAAATTTTTTGAAAAAAAATAACAATGCCATAACTCAAAAATTAATTTTTGAAAATACACAATAATAAAGAAAATGTGAATAAATTGCTTTTGGAAGATACGCCCATTTTTAAAAAAAAAAAAGGAGAGAGTTTTCTTAAAAGTTAATTTTTGTATTTCATTAAGAAAACTCCGGCAGTCAAACCAATTAATACTCCAATAATCAGACCAACAATTAATGGAGTGGTAAAATCACCTGAATCATTGGAATTAACATCGATAGCAACTAATTTTTTAGCATTATCTGCAATGGAATTATTGTCATCATCACTAATAATAATTCTGTTTTTTAAATCAGGATGTTTATTTAAAAACTCGTTTACAGTATCCTGATATGAAATAGCCAATATCCTCTTATTTGGATTAGATAAAGCATGTTCCAGTTGATGTTCAACATCACCATCAGAAACATATTTATACACTTTAATCTCTTCCAATCCCAAATCATCAACAATGGACTTGGCTATAATTCCGTTTGAATCATTTGCTATAATCATCGTATCCTCAGTCAAATCAGCACCATGTGCACTGACCGAGGAAATTCCTACAAATAATATTAAACTAAATATTAACAACCCATAAATTTTCACATTCATAATCAAACCTTCTCAATTTCTAAAATAGTATTATTAGTTCTTGAAATAAATTCCAAAATAACAACAGTAAGCAGACCTTCCATAATTCCAATCATCAAATAATAAGGCAATAAACTTCCAACCAATACATTCAAACTAGATGCGCCTGCAACAGCTAAAATAAAAATTTGAGCAAAAGTGGCTGCAAGAATACCCATTAAGGTTGAGATAAAAATTGCGAAACGTTCATTGATGTTGGAAAATAGTTTATAAACACCATATACGACAAAACTTAAGATAATTCCCATATCAAAAACATTAGCTCCGAAAGTGGTAACACCTCCCTCACCAAATGCAAGAGCTTGAACTAAAAGTGCTAAAAAGGAAACTAATGAAGCATTGAATGGGCCTAAAATAAGTACAACTAATGGAATTATAAAGAAATGCATCGGAATGCCCATTGGAGAAGGTATTGTAAGAGATGTGGCAACCACTACAATGGCAGTCAAAACACCTGACAACACCAAACGTTTTTCCATATCTGTCTTTTTTGAGACATAATAAAATGAAATGCCAACAATAACAAGACTAATAACTAAATAAATAATTCCCTGTTCAACAGGTAATAAGCCATCTGGAATATGCATTTATCCACCCATTTTAAATTTTAAGAACAATATAACTGCAACAATAACCACAATCAATAATCCGACAATTAACAGATTATTGTTGTCTTGCGGTGTTTCAGGAGCAGAAACATTAGTGTCATTAGAACTGTTTGTGTCATTAGTAGCATTAGTCCGATTATCAGCATTCACCTCTGAAGCAGCACCACTTTCAACTTGACTTTTTTGAGAATTAACTTTTGAACCAGTTGATTTGTGGCCGGTTGAATAGCTTGAACTGCCTGAACTGGAACCAGAACTGGAACTGCCTGAACTTGAACCAGAACCGCTGCTTTCACTATCAGAAAAATCTCCGGAATTATCGGAAAATGAACTTTGTGAAGATCCTCCAGAAGAAGAACCGGATACATCAGAAGTAGTGATTTCTTCAGCACCTCGTCACCAGAATACCTTCGATGAGCAAATACGATATGTGCTGAGGAACCTTGCATCAATACTACCATATCAAACATATAATATTGCTTTTTCCATATAAAATCTCTTAACTTTATAAAATAGTTACTCCTAAAAGAATAACTAAAATAAAACAAGCTTAATAACAACTCATTTTATTTACAGCATCAAAATAATATATAAAAATCATAACAATAATATTATTTTTATTATATAAGTTAATAAAATTAACTATATTTATAATAATAAGAACTAGCAAAATGAAAAATAAGATTTTCTTTACAAAAACCAATGAATGATAAAATTCATCAAATAGATTATAAAATATTATTACACTAGAATAATTATTCAAAAAAAGATATGTGCAACTGAACAGATTAAGTTATTTAAAAATGCATCCAAACATACCTTATCACAAATATCAATTTACATCAGCACTCATTAATTAGATATTAAAGCTGGAAAATGCTGATTTGGATATAAAAAATCATATCTGATAAATATATGACATATCAGCATAAAACAACTTAATAATACCTCACACCACTCTTAAAAAAAAATATAAATCAAATCATAAAGGAAGATAAAATCTTAGATGGCGCCATCAAAAGACACATAAATGAATAAAATAACCATAATTTAATTAAATAGAATAAACAAAATTATATATGATTATATTTTTTTATGTGATAATAATGACTCGTATTTCAATTTTAGATAAAGACAGATGTCAGCCAAAAAAATGCGATTATCTATGTATCAATTACTGTCCGGGTGTTAGAATGGATGAGGACACTATCATAATTGATGAAGATACTAAAAAACCGTTGATATCTGAAGAATTATGTGAAGGATGCGGTATTTGTACAAATAGATGTCCTTTTGATGCCATTACAATCATTAACCTGCCAGAAGCTGCAGGAGAGCCTATTCATAGATTCGGGCAAAACCAGTTTGAATTATTTGGACTTCCAACCTTAGAAGAGGGAACTGTTCTGGGTCTTTTAGGTCAGAACGGTATTGGTAAATCCACAATCATGAATATTCTATCAGGAAATTTAATCCCGAACTTTGGAGACTTTGAAAATAAGCCTGAAAATTGGGACAATGTAATCGAATACTATAAAGGATCATCTCTTCAAAAATACTTCAAAGACTTATCTGAAGGTAAAATTAAAACTGTCTTAAAGCCGCAAATGGTTGACCAGCTTCCAAAAGTTGTAAAAGGAAAAGTCAGAGATTTGCTCACCAATGTAAATGAGAGAAATCAGCTTGAATATGTTACAAAGGAATTGCAGCTTGAAAATGTATTGGACAGAAAAATGGAAAACCTGAGCGGAGGGGAACTTCAAAGAGTTGCAATAGCTGCAACCGTTTTAAGAGAAGGGGATTTCTATTACTTTGACGAACCTACTTCCTGGCTTGACGTATCTCAAAGGCTGAACGCCGTTAAAGTAATTCGCTCACTTGCTGAAGAAGGCAAAAGCGTACTTGTTATTGAGCACGACCTTGCTACTTTAGACGCTTTATCAGACAACATCCATATATTATATGGACAACCAGGAGGATACGGTGTTGTATCTGGAAGAAAAGGAGTTCGTTTAGGAATAAATGCATATATCAATGGATTTTTAGCAGAAGAGAATGTGAGAATTAGAAAAAATCCAATTGAATTTACAATCAGGCCTCCAACTCCCGAAGATGAAGGAGATGCACTTGCAAGCTATTCTGATTTGAATAAAGAATATGACGGATTTTGCTTATCTGCAGATGCAGGAGAGATTTTCTATGATGAAATCGTAACCGCATTTGGTTCAAACGGTATTGGTAAAACAACATTTGCCAAAATACTTGCAGGAGTCGAAAATCCGACAGAGGGCGAAGTTGACGAAGAGGTTTCAATTGCATACAAGCCACAGTACATCGTTTCTAACTTTGAAGGAACCGTAAGCGACTTTTTATACATGAACGCTCCAAGCTTCGGAAGCAAAATCTTTGAAAGCGAAATTATGAAACCCCTAACATTAGATGATATGTTGGACAAACCTGTTAACGGTTTAAGTGGAGGGGAACTTCAAAGATTGGCTATTGCAGCAACACTATCAAAAGATGCTGAAATTTATCTTTTTGACGAGCCTACAGCATTTTTAGATGTGGAACAGAGATTAATAGCTGCAAGAGTGATTCGCAAAATGGTTGAAAGCAGAAATGCTGCCTCACTTATCGTTGATCACGATATTGTATTTATCGATTATATCTCTGATAGGGCGATGGTGTTTAACGGAACTCCGGGTTTAAACGGCCATGCATCAAAACCTACTGATTTAAGAAATGCAATGAACGAATTTTTAGGAAACCTAAGCATTACATTCAGAAGAGACAAAGAAACAAAAAGGCCAAGAGTAAATAAACTTGACAGTTATAAAGACCGTGAACAAAAAGAGAAAGGAGAATATTATTATCTGTCCGATTAAATAATCTCCTCATTATTTATTTTTTTAAAATTAGATATTTTCAAGTTCCTTTAAGATGTATTTTTTCAAAACGCTTACTGCTTTTTCACCGTCATCATCTAAACGAACTGCATCCAAAGGATTTAAATCATAAGTTTTTACAACCAAATCTGCAGAAATGTTTTTAACTGTTTCTATATCCTTTTCATTTAAAATAACAGAAGCGCAATCATCTCCACATCCGGTTATTGTAACAACTTTTGCATCATCCAATATTGCAGAGCAATTGTTTGGCTGTGCAGAATATTCGGAAATGCATGCAGCAACAATATTCTCATTTTCCAAAGCCAATTCTACAGTAGCCGCTCTTACAACCAACCCCAGTGGACTTAATCCGCTACATGAAACCAAAGCTATTTTATCACACATTTTCTCACCTTTTTTTCATTCTTTCGTATCTTTTTTTAACTTTATCATAACCTCTTTTAAAGAACGGGCATCTTAAAATACACTCGTTGCAACCTTCCCTGTGGGCTGTGCAGACCTTTCTTAAAATTTTTCCGTTATCATCAAATGCATCTTCAGGACACGCATCAATACAAACTCCGCAGGTTGAGCAGAAATCTTCAACCCACAACATTTCATTTTCGGTTTTCACAGGCAAGTTATCAATTGACGTGTGGATTATAAAAAATCCGTTATGCAGTCCGTCTTTAAATAAACATATGTTGCTTCTAGTAATTATACAATCCCTGGACTGCATGGCAATTGCTCTTAAACTTAAGCCATCATCTAAAGGGTGTAACAAATCTGCCTGAAACCCATTTTCCCTTAGAAAATCTGCAAATTCATAAATATGAATGCCATACTCCTGAAATTCCTCATCCATTAATTTACATTTCTCAAAAGACCGTTCCATCTGCAATATGTCATCTCCCATGAGAAATTTAAAAATAAGCACATTATCGAATACAATGTTAAATTCCTTTTTAAAATCATCAGACAATTTGGAATAGGTGATTCCAGTGAAATTGTATTTTCTAGCCAGTCTGTTTAATTTCAAAAGCAATTCATCTGAAATTTCCCTTTTGGGATTTGCAGGATTATCTGTCTTATAAAAATTAGGAAGAGGTTTGTGATATCGAAACCCCTCAAAATCCGGATTAATCATTTTCTTAAAGCTTCAACAGCTTTAGGGAACTCTTCACAGAATACCTTAATTTCTTCTGTCGGAATGGAAAAACTAATACGCAAATATCTATCTCCAAAATCATTGGAGGTATATTCCCCTTCCCTTGTGAAAAGTCCTTTTTTAATTAGATAATTTGACATGACTTTTGGATCGATTCCAGCATCATATAAATCAATAACCATCATATTCGCATCAGACGGATAAACCGGCAAAAATATGCCATCTACTGTATCAACCATTTCTTTGATTAATCTTTGATTTTCAAAACAGGTTGCTCTCATATCTTCAAACCAGTCCTGTTTTGATTTGAGCCCTGCAATAGCCCCATATTGAGAAATAATATTTACTCCCAAGTCATTGACAACAGCATTTTTAATAACATCAATTATTGGTTTTGAAGAGACCACTCCTCCAATCCTCAGTCCTGCCATTCCATATATTTTTGAAAAACTGTAAATGGTCAGAGTTTGGCCGGGAGCATAATTTTCAACTAAAAAATGCTCTCTTGCAAAATCTTTGTAAGTAATATCATGTAAAATGTACAAATCATTTTCCTTTGCGATTTTTGCAAATTCTTTTAATTCATCTTCATCATATGAGGAACCTAAAGGATTTAAAGGATCAATTAAAATGACCATACGAGTATTCTCATCCATATTTTCTCTTAAAAGGTCAGGAGTTAATTTATATCCGTATTTTTCATCATAAATCGGCACATACCTTACCTCATTTGCAAACCTATTTGCAAAGTCCCCGATAATAAAGTATCCCGGGTCTGATAGAACAACATTGTCTTCAGGTGATAAAAGAGCCTGCATACATAAGTACAATGATTCGGTTGCGCCGGAGGTTAATAGAACTTCCAAATCTTCAAAACCTAAATCGTCCAATATTAATTTTTTGAGTTCTGAAAATCCTTCTGGAGCAGGATATCTGCAATAAGTTTTTTTACGAATAGCCTCAACCATTGCGTCGGCTATTGTATCATCATGTAAATGGTTAGTATTTTGACCCATCCAAATCATGTCTTCATCCATATACATGTCTTCAAAAAAGTCATTTGCATTATCATAACCTTTTGGAGGCACCCTTTCAGTTTTTTTAAACTTTTTTCTTGGGTTTTTAATATCAAACTTAGTCCTCATAATATCACTCAACGATTTAAAATAGATATATATTTTTAATTATTAATAAAATTACCTAAACAATGCCTTTTGAAGTAATTGAAAAAACTGTCTGTTTTCCTTCAGGAATACTTCTATGGCGCTTTAGTGTTGCAATTCTTTGGTTGATTTCGTCTCCTCTCTCAAGCTGAATTATAGCTTTACTCCAGTACTGCAGAATAGTTCCCCCAACAGCCTTAATATCATTGTTTCCTTCATCATCAAAGGAACTATAAATCTGATTTGTCAAAATTACTGCAATATCATATTGTCTTGCAATTTTGGATAAAATACCCATCTGCCTGCCCAGTTCCTTATTTAATATGGAGGATTTCATATCATCCACCCTATACAGTGCCACAGCAGAATCCAGAACAATCAAGTCAACATCCCTATGGTTTTTTCTAAGCCAGATATCTATTGACTTAACGGCATCTTTTTGTTCTGAAAAGTTAGTCGGTTCGAAAACCATAATGTTATTAGCCACAATAGGAAAATCAATGCCGGAAATCTGTTTAATCCTGTCTATTGAAATTCCACCTTCAGTATCTACATAAATCACTTTTTTACCGTTTTTGGCAACATTGACAGCTATTGATAAAGTTATATTACTTTTACCTGAACTTGGAGGGCCAAAAATCTGGGTGATTATGCCTTTTTCAAATCCTCCGCCCAACATGACATCAAGAGATGAATCAGATGGAATTTTGTGATTATCTTCGAATTTAGCCAATACCTTCATAATAAGATATTAGTTTTTTATAAAATATATAATTTAAGAACAATAAATGAAATCCCATTTATTTTCTTATGATTTTTGGTTTAATGCCTGATAAATCAATAATGGAAGAGGGATTCTGTGAGTTTAAATCTCCAACATCAATTACAAAATCGATTTCACAATCAAGCTGTTCTAAAATTTCTCCGGGACTGGCCAGAACTTCATCATCGGAAATATTGGCGCTAGTTGTGGTAATTGGAAAAATCCTGGCTAAACTGCAGGCGAGTTTACAGTCAGGAACCCTTACTCCAACATTGCTCAATCCTCCTGTGACTGCTCTCGGGACTATTCTGTTTTTATTTAAAATAAATGTATATGGACCTGGCAGATACTTATTGAAAATCTTTTTATGATCAGGTGTGACCTTAGCAACCAATTCTATTGCGTCAATGTCATGAACAAGTATAGATAAGGGTTTTAACAAACTTCTTTTTTTAATTGCGAAAATTTTTTTAACTGCCTTATTGTCAAAAATATTGGCTCCCAGCCCATAGACCGTGTCGGTCGGATACAGCACAACTCCTCCCCCAGCCAATACCTGAACTGCCTCAGCTATTATTTTTTCATCAACACCATCAATACTTGTTTTTATTATTTTCATTTAATCTACCTAACAATTATATTAGATAAAATCTTTATATATATAAATTATGCTTCAAAGTTTACGACCCTTACTGACAAAAATATTGAATCCTATCGCTAAAAGATTAAATATCAATCCGAATATTGTTACGATAATTTCCCCATTCGTTGCGGTTCTTGCAGCTTATGGATTTGCGAACAAATTACTGATTTTAGGAACAGTAGCCATTTTACTTTCCGGACTATTAGATGTTATTGATGGTGCTGTTGCAAGATATCATGACAGATCATCCAGATTCGGTGCATTTCTTGACTCCACAATGGACAGATTTGCAGATGCAATAATCTACATTGGAATAATATTTGGAGGATACTGCAACTGGTTTGTTGGCATTTTAGCAGTTCACTCTGCAATCTGCGTCAGTTATGTAAGGGCAAGAGCGGAATCTCAAGGCGTTGACTGCAACATTGGAATAGCCGAACGTGCAGTCCGCATGATTATTTTAATGGCAGGAGCAATCACAGCATACTTTGCAGGCGATATTTACTTCACATACATAATTTACATTTTAGTGGCATTATCATACTTTACAGTTGCTCAGAGAGTGTGGCATGTTTGGAGGAGATTAAATGACTGAACTTGAAAGTCCCGAAAAGATAGCAAAAGACATTGCAAAATTAGAAAGAAACCTGAATCAGGTGGCCCATATTACTTTTGAAGGAAAAGAAAAAGAAGTATACGACAGAGCTATTGATTATTGGAATGATTCCAAGTATTATTTAGAAAAGAAAGACATGAGAACTGCATTCGGTTGTATCGAATACAGTCACGGATTATTGGATGCTTTAAGAATGATTCATGGACTCATTTAAACATCAATTTTACCGTTTATTAATGAAATCATCACCGGCAGAAATTACTTCAATGTCCGAAACTTCAATAACCCTCATATCATGAGTTACAATAATAATGGATTCACATTTATCTTCATGCAAATTGATTAATTGCTTAAGATTCTGCAACTTGTTTTGAAATCAGACAATCATATTGATTCGCCATCCAATATTATGATGGTTTGATGATGCTGCAATAGCTGCCATGACACCAACAAGACATTCCGGCAGGTTTATTATCCGAAATTTGAAAATCAGCAACTCCTGCATGACCCATATCTTCAAGCATTGCCCCAACCTTCAGTGATTGTACCAATAGCAATCCCATAATTGCTGGAATTACGCTGTTCTTCTTCTGTGGATTTAAGAATAAATTTTAAAAATAAAAATACTAAATAAATAAAGGCCATATAAATAAATTATTGATTGTAAAAAATAGGTGTTAAAATGCATAAGAAAGTTCTTTTAGACAATGTTGATAAAATCCATACGACTAAAATGGGCGTTGGAAGAATAGCGAAAAATTTAGAAATCAGTGCCGAACCTGTCAGCTATTGCATTTCAAAACTTAAGAAGGAAGAATCTCGAGTTAAAAAAGAAGGTAAAAACTATTATGTTGAAATTGACGATTGCAGAATAACAATCAATACAAGCAGCTTTACAATTATAACTGCCCATAAAATCTGTAAATGATTTTTAAGAATCCCGTTTGATGAGTGTCCGCCAAAATTAGTTTTTGGCAGACCAGTTGATTTTTAATTAAAATATTGT
>NZ_JAUNXI010000013.1:48205-64611 GCF_030539875.1 Methanobrevibacter sp. | reverse complement strand
AAGTTGATGAGATTCAAGATAAATTAGTTGAACTCAGAGCTGAATTATCCAAAAACGTTTCTAAAAGTGCAGCTGCCGGGGTAAATGAAAACCCTGGGAAAATTAGAGAATTAAAAAGAACTATTGCTCGTGTTCTTACAATATTGAATGAAAAACAAAAGGAGAATTAAATGTCAAAAATTTGTGATGTATGTGGGCTTCCAGAAGAACTTTGTGTTTGTGAAGAAATTGCACGTGAAGTTCAATCTTTAAAAGTTTTTACAGTTAGAAGAAGATTTGGAAAACTCATGACTATTATCGAAGGTATAGATGAACATGATATCGATATAAGAGAACTCACAAAAACACTAAAAGCAAAATGCGCTTGCGGTGGTACTGCTAAAAATGGTCAAATAGAGCTTCAAGGTGACCATAAGGTTAAGGTTAAAAAAGTTTTATCTGACTTAGGTTTCTCTTCTGACACTATCGAGATTCGTGAATCTAAAAAGAACAATAAGAAAAGGAGATAAATTCATCTATTCGATATGTTTTTCAATTAAATTATTGTAATTTTCTGCATAATTTATTGTAAATGTTATATTAAGAGATGAGGTCATATGATTACTTCAAAGAATTTAGTTCATCATGAATTTATTGGATTGAAAGTTCATGCGATTAATAAGAATTCATCTCTTAATTTAAAAGGAACAGTTATTGATGAGACAAAAAATACCATTAATATTGAAGAAAAAGGCACAGAGAAATTGATTCCGAAAAAAGGAACATTATTCGTCTTTGAACTTCCAAACGGGGAAAAAGTTGAAATTGATGGTAATATTTTGTCTGTTCGTCCTGAAGATAGAATAAAAAAAAGATTTAAAAAAATATAAATGGTGATAATATGGTTGGGCTTAACGTTCAAGAACCAGAAACTACATGTGATGATCCTAACTGCCCTTTTCATGGGACTTTGCCTGTAAGAGGCCAAGTTCTTGAAGGTGTTGTTGTAAGTAACAAAGCAGAAAGGACTATTACTGTTGAACGTAGTTACTATAAATTCATTAAAAAATATGAAAGATACGAAAAAAGGAAATCTAAAATCAATGTTCACAAACCTGATTGTTTAGATGTGAATGTTGGAGATTCTGTAAAAGTTGCAGAATGTAGACCATTAAGTAAAACTAAACATTTTGTTTTAGTTGAAGTTAAAGGAGAGTAAATAGTATGAAACCATTAACCTCAAGTGTAACTAAGGCATTACCAATTGGAGCAACCCTCCAATGTGTTGACAATACTGGTGCTCGTGAAATCGAAATTATTTCCGTAAAAGGATTTAAAGGTGTAAGAAGAAGACTCGACGTTGCTGGTGTTGGAGATTTAGTTGTTGCTTCTGTTAAAAAAGGAACTGCAGATATGAGAAGGGAAGTTGTTAATGCAGTTGTAGTTAGACAAAAAAAGGAATATAGACGTGCTGATGGTCTTCGTGTTAAATTTGAAGATAACGCTGCTGTTATTATTACTCCGGAAGGAATTTTAAAAGGATCTGAAATCAGAGGTCCTGTTGCAAAAGAAGCAGCTGACAGATGGCCTAGCGTTGGTAGTGCAGCAAACATATTAGTATAAGGTGAAAAAATGTCAAAACAACCAAGAAAACAAAGAAAAGCTCTTTACAATGCTCCTGCTCACGCACGTGGAAAAAATTTAAGTGCATCTGTAAGTAAGGATATTAGGGATAAAGTCGGTAAAAAATCTTTACCGGTTAAATCAGGAGACAAAGTTAGAGTTGTACGTGGAGACTTTAAAGGACATGAAGGTAAAGTTCTCAGTGTAAACTACAAATCTTACAAAGTAACCATTGAAGAAGTTACTTTATCAAAACCTGATGGAACTGTTACTTTTCTCCCAGTTGATCCATCTAACTTAGTAATTATTGATGCAGATTTAAACGACGATAGAAGAATTAAAAATAAAGGAGATAATTAATATGGCTAAAATGGGATCTAGAAAACATCTTAAAAGATATAAAGCACCTAAATCTTGGCCTATCCATCCTAAAGAAGATACTTGGACTGTAAAACCTTCTGCAGGTTCTCATTCCATTAGTGATTCTATTCCATTAACTTTAGTTATTAGAGATGTTTTAAAATTAGCAGACAACGCTAGAGAAGCAAAAAGAATTATCAACTCTGGTAACATTTTAATCAACGGAATAGTTGTTAAAGACTATAAATTCCCAGTAGGATTTATGGATATCATTGATATTCCAAAAACCGCTGAATCTTATAGAGTTCTTTTAGATAGAAAAGGCAGATTACAATTAGATTTAATTGAAGACGGCAGTGCTAAATTATCTAAAATTGTTAATAAAACCACTATTAAAGGTGGAAAAACTCAATTAAACCTTCATGATGGTAAAAATGTTATCATTGATGAAGATGCTTACTCAGTTGGAGATGTAATTTCTTTAAAAGTGCCTGAACAGGAAATTGTTGAAGTATATCCTTTACAAAAAGGAGCTACCATTCTTGTTACTGGTGGTAAACACACCGGAGAATTAGGTACTGTATCTGAAATCATTGAAAACAAATCCACTAACCCAAATACTATTATTATTGAAAATAGTGCTAATGATGAATTTTTAACTTTAAAAGAATACGCATTTGTAGTTGGTACTGATGCGCCAGCAATATCTTTATTGGAGGTTAATAAATGAACCCAATGAATGAAGTACGTATCGAAAAAGCTACAGTCAGCATTGGTGTTGGTGAAGCAGGTGAAAAATTATCCCGTGCTATTACACTTTTAGAAAGCATGTTTAATCAAACCCCTGTTAAAACTTTCTCTAAAGTTACTAATCCTGAATGGGGAATTAGGAAAAAACAACCAATTGCATGTAAATTAACTTTACGTGGTGAAAAAGCTGATAAAGCTATTGATATGGTTTTGGAAGGTATTAGTAGAAATATTAAACCTACTCAATTTGATGCACAAGGAAACCTTTCTTTTGGTATTAGAGAACATATTGATATTCCTGGTATGAGATATAATCCTGATATCGGTATTTTTGGTATGAATGTTTCTGTCACTTTTGAAAAACCTGGTTACAGAATTTCTAAAAGAAAAATCCAACAAAAGAAAGTTCCTCAAAAACATAGGATTTCTAAAGAAGAAACTATGAAATTTATGGAAGAAAACTTCAAAGTTAATTATGTAACTGAATAAGGTGATATTTTGCCAAGAAAATACGGAAAAGCTGCTAAAAAATGTAGTCGTTGTGGAGACCACTCTGCTATGATTAGTAGATACGGGTTAAACTTATGCAGACAATGTTTTAGGGAAATCGCCCCTAAAATTGGATTTAAAAAATATAATTAGAGGTTATAACTATGAGTCTTATGGATCCTCTTGCTGATGCTTTAACTAATATTAGAAATAACGAATTACAGGTAAATGGTTCTTGTATTATTTCTCCTGCTTCCAAATTAATTGGACAAGTTTTAAGCACTATGCAAAAAGAGAATTATATTGGTAATTTTGAATATATTGATGACAACAGAGCAGGTAAATTCACTGTTGAATTAATTGGTAACATCAACAAATGTGGTGTTATTAAACCTCGTCATGCTGTTAAGAAAGATGAATTTGAGAAATTTGAAAAAAGATATTTGCCAGCAAAAAACTTTGGTATTTTAATCGTCACTACTCCTCAAGGAATTATGACTCACTATGAGGCTAAAGAAAAAGGAATCGGTGGACGTTTGTTGGCTTACATGTATTAGGTGATAAAATGGTAGTAGCTGCAGCTATAAGGGAAGAAATTGAAGTCCCTGAAGGCGTTGAAGTTATAATTGAAAATAAAGAGGTTTCTGTTAAAGGGCCTAATGGAGAAGACTCCAGAAAATTTACTTATCCTAATGTAAGTATAAAAGAAGAAAATGATGTTGTTGTTTTAGAAACAGCATTTCCAAAAAAGAAAGATAAAGCAATGATTGGAACTACAAGAGCACACATTAACAATATGATTATTGGTGTTACTGACGGTTTCACTTACCACATGAAAATTGTATTTGCTCACTTTCCAATGACTGTAAAAGTTCAAAAAGATACTGTTGTAATTGACAATTTCCTCGGGGAAAGACACCCAAGAACCGCTAAAGTTGTAGGTTCATCAAAAGTTTCAGTTAAAGGTGATGAGGTTACAATTACTGGTATCAATAAGGAACATGTTGGTCAGACCATGGCTAACTTAGAACAAGCAACTAAAATTAAAGGAAGAGATCCTAGAGTATTCCAAGATGGAATATATTTAATTAGCAAAGAATAAATTTGGTGATTTAAATGGCTAATAAAAGATTTAAAAGACAAGAATATGCTCGTTATAAAAAACTTGGAATCAAATGGAGACGCCCTAGAGGTAAAACCAGTAAAATGAGAAGATATGAAGCAGGTAAACCTGATATGCCGGCTATTGGTTACAGAACCCCTAGAGCTATTAGGTATTTACACCCTTCAGGATATAATGATGTTCTTGTTCACAATATGAAAGAATTAGAAGACTTAGACCCAGCAACTGATGCTGCAAGGATAAGTGCTTCTATCGGGAAAAGGAAAAAAGATTTAATGCTCGAAAAAGCATTAGAACTTGGTATTAAAGTTTTAAATAAATAAATCATATTTACAAGTCAATCAGTTCCGGGGTTTTTATGAATTGATATGACTATTGAATTAAATTAAAAAGGGAATTTAGATTTAATCTAAATTTATCAGCTATGCTGTATGGAGGATTATATATATGAATCTTACAACTCAAAAAAGATTAGCTGCCAGTATACTCAAAGTTGGACTCAATCGTGTATGGATTGACCCAGAAAGATTAGAAGAAGTATCTCTTGCTATCACTAGAGAAGGTGTAAAGCAGTTAATTAATGATGGAGCTATTAAAGCTAAACCTCAAAAAGGTATTAGTAGCTACAGATCTAAAAAAATTAAGGAACAAAAAGCAAAAGGAAAAAGAAAAGGTAGGGGTAGTGTAAAAGGAGCTAAAAAAGCACGTAACCCTAAGAAAAAAGCATGGATGACTACTATAAGAGCTTTAAGAAAAGATCTTAAAGAAATGCGTGAAGATGAAATCATTGATGCTACTACCTATCGTAAATTATACAAAATGGCTAAGGGTGGCGCATTTAGAAGTAAATCTTACATGAGAAACTACGCCCGTGACCATGATTTAATTAAAGGAGAGGAATAAACATGGCACAAGGAACTAATTATAAAGTAGCGTTCAGAAGAAGGAGAGAAGGTAAAACTGATTATGCAGCTAGAATGAAATTAGTTGACTACGACAAAGCTCGTTTAGTTGTTAGAGTTTCCAATTCTCATGCTACTGTACAAGTTGTTAATTATGCTCCTGAAGGAGATTTAACTGTTGCTTCTGCAGTAAGTAAACAATTAGCTAAATACGGTTACTTAGGACACACAGGTAACATTTCAGCATTTTATTTAACTGCATATCTCTGTGCTAAAAGAGCTTTAGCTCAAGGTATTGATTGTGCAATTTTAGACATCGGTTTAAAATCTCCTATTAAAGGATCTAAAGTATTTGCAGCTCTCAAAGGTGCTGTTGATGCAGGTTTAGAAATTCCTCACGGAGACTTCATTTTCCCAGAAGATGAACGTATCAGAGGAGAACATGTGGCAAATTACGCAGAATCTTTAGATGCGGAAGAGGTTGCTAAAAAATTCTCAAAATACTTCGAAAGAGGACTTAATCCTAAAGATTTACCTGCAAACTTTGATGAAACTATTAAAAATATTGATGAGGCAGAGGAATAACTATGAGTTTTAATATTGATGAATGGGAACCTAAAACTAAATTGGGTAAATTAGTTAAAGATGGAACCATTACTGATATCGATGAAATCTTTGAAAAAGGTCTTCCAATTATGGAGTTAGAAATAGTTGATGCCTTAATTCCAGATTTAGAAGAGGAAGTAATGGATGTTAACTTGGTTCAAAGGATGCATAAATCTGGTAGAAAAGTTAATTTCAGAGTAATTGTTGCTGTGGGTAACAAAGATGGATACGTAGGACTAGGCCAAGGTAAAGCTAAAGAGGTTGGTCCTGCTATTAGAAAAGCTGTAGACAACGCTAAATACAACATTATTAAAGTAAGAAGAGGTTGTGGAGACTGGGGTTGTGTTTGTGGAAGAGAACACACCGTTCCATTCAAAGTACAAGGTAAAACCAGTAGTGTAAGCGTAAACTTAATCCCTGCACCTGCAGGAGTAGGTTTAGTAATCGGTGATGTTGGTAAAACTATCTTGAAAC
Organism: Methanobrevibacter sp.; assembly: GCF_030539875.1. Classification (NCBI taxonomy): domain Archaea; kingdom Methanobacteriati; phylum Methanobacteriota; class Methanobacteria; order Methanobacteriales; family Methanobacteriaceae; genus Methanobrevibacter; species Methanobrevibacter sp. Next base: position 58,305 of record NZ_JAUNXI010000013.1, on the reverse strand, counting down.
TCGCCGGTATTCGTGATGTATGGTCTCAATCTTTTGGACAAACTCAAACTACTGTCAACTTCGCTAATGCAGTATTTGCTGCTTTAAAAGAATTAAGTAATGTTAAAGCAACTAAAGAAGAGCTCAAAAAAATGGGCGTTAACTACTAAATGGTGATTATATGTTTTTAGTTATTAGAGTTAGAGGAACTACTGGTGTTATTCAAAAGATTGCTGACACCTTAGACATGTTAAGACTTAACAGAATCAGCCATGCAGTACTTGTTGAAGAAAATCCTAGTTATGAAGGAATGCTTCAAAAATCTAAGGATTATATCACCTGGGGTGAAATTGATGCAGAAACTTTAGCTGCAATCATCGCTAAAAGAGGAAGACTCCCTGGAAATGTAAAAGTTACTGACGAATACGTTGCTGAAAATTCTGATTACAAAGACATTGCTGAATTGGCTCAGGCTTTAATCGAGTCTAAAGTTAAATTAGCTGATGTTGGAATTAAACCTGTTTTCCGTTTACACCCTCCAAGAAAAGGATATGAAGATGTTCGTTTATCTGTACAAGAAGGTGGATCTTTAGGTTACAGGGGAGAAAATATTAAAGATCTTGCAAAGAAAATGCTTTAAATCAGGTGTATAGTTATGATTAGAACAAAACGTAAAATTAACAAACAAAGAGGTTCTAGATCCAACGGTGGAGGCTGTACTAAAAAACGTAGAGGTGCAGGTAACAAAGGTGGAAAAGGAAAAGCAGGTATGGGTAAACAACACTGGACCTGGACTGTAATCCACGATCCTGACCACTTCGGTAAACACGGATTTAAAAGACCTCAAAAAATGATTAATAAAGTCAATGCTGTTAATTTAAATTACTTAGAAGAACAAGCTGATAAATTAATTGCAAGCGGTAAAGCATCCCAAGAAGGTGACGCTATTGTAATTGATGTAACTGAATTAGGTTATGATAAAGTTTTAGCTAAAGGTAAAATCACTAAAACTTTCAAAATTTCAGCTCCTCAATTTTCAGCATCTGCTATTGAAAAAATTGAAGAATTAGGAGGAGAAGCTATAGAATTATAGCTTTTTTCTCTTTTATATTAGAGGAAAAAAAATGTCTGCACTAGAAGTTTTAGAGCCGGTTTTTAAAGTTATTCCTGAAGTCAAATCTCCTGTTCACAGAGAAGACTTCAATGAAAAACTTAAATGGACAGCTCTTGTTTTAGTATTATATTTTATATTAACCCAAATTCCATTATATGGTTTAGCTCCTGGAGCTATTGATTCATTTGCTCAATTAAGAGCAGTAGTGGCTGGAAGTTTTGGTTCAATTCTTACTTTAGGTATTGGGCCGATTGTTACTGCATCTATTGTTTTGCAACTGCTTGTTGGTTCAAATCTTTTAGATTTGGATTTGTCTTCTCATAAGGACAAGTCTCATTTTCAAGCTACTCAAAAGATTCTTTCTATTGTTTTTACAATATTTGAAGCGGTCGTTTTGGTGCTAACCGGTAACTTAGTTCCTATTGACGGTTCATATACTTTAATATTAATTGTTCAACTTGTTGTAGGGGCATTTGTAATTATTTACCTTGATGAAGTTGTTTCAAAATGGGGATTTGGTAGTGGTATTGGTTTATTCATTGCAGCAGGTGTATGTCAAGCGATTATTGTAGGTACCTTCAGTTTCTTAAATGGTGCTGATGGTTTGCTTGCAGGTATTATTCCTAAATTCATTCAACTTGCCGCTGGCGGGACACCTGATTTCTATATCCTGATTCCATTGTTTGCAACTATAATAGTATTTTTAGTTGTTTTATATGGAGAGGCCATGAAAGTAGAAATTCCTATTTCTCATGGTAAAGTAAGAGGTCACGGTAGAATTAGAGGATCCGTAGGTAAATATCCGTTAAAATTTGTATATTCAAGTAACATGCCTGTAATTTTAACTAGTGCATTACTTGTTAATGTTACTCTGTTTGCAAATATTTTTCAAAAAATCGGTTTTCCGATTTTGGGTCAAATCCAAAACGGTAAACCTGTTGACGGTATTGCCTGGTTATTGTCTACACCTAATTTAACAATGTTTATAACAGAGCCAATTCACGTTCTTGTATATGCAATCTTTTTCATTGCATGCTGTATGTTATTCTCATATTTATGGGTGGAAATCAGTGGATTAAATGCCAAAAAGATTTCTGAACAACTTTATAAATCCGGTATTCAGATACCTGGTTTTAGAAGTAGTAAACGTCAATTATATAAAATTTTGAAAAAATATATTCCTGCACTCACTATTATTAGTGGTATATATGTAGGTCTTATTGCTTTTCTTGCAGATTTAACTGGTGCTTTAGGTGGAGGTACCGGTGTATTGCTTACTGTAGGTATTCTTCATAAACTTTATGAAGAAATGGCTGAGGAACAACTCATGTCAGCAAATCCACTTCTTAGGAAAGTTTTAGGAGATGATTAACTTTCTCCTATTTCCTTTATAATTATGTGGGGGATTAAATTGAAATTAGTAGTATTAACAGGGATTCCAGGTTCTGGAAGTACAACATTACTTAATAAAGCTTTAGAAGAAGTTGATTATGTCCATTTAAATTATGGGGACATAATGACTGAAATTGCTATTAAGGAAAATATTGTTGAAGATAGAGATTCTTTAAGAAAATTACCGGCTGAAACACAAAAGGAAATTCAAGCTAAAGCAGCTAAAGAAATTAAACAAAGATCTGAAAATGATAATGTTATTGTAGATACTCATTGTACTATTAACACACCTGCAGGATTTTTACCGGGTCTTCCAATTTGGGTTTTAGAACAATTACAACCAGATCTTTTCGTATTAATTGAAGCTAATCCTGATGAAATTATTTATAGAAGATTAAATGATGATTCTCGTCAAAGAGATGTTCAGAAAGCTAAAGAAATTGCATTGCATCAAGAAATGAACAGGGCAACTTCCATGGCATATGCTACTTTAACAGGAGCCACAGTTAAAATAGTTGAAAATCATGATAATCATTTAAATTCTTCTGTTTCAAAATTAGTAGATTTATTAAATTTATAAATATTATATGAGGTATAATTATGGTTGATATAATGGGAGGAATCTATGGGGCATTGAATGCTATTTTCAATCCTATTCTTGCTATAGATCCTAATCCAACTAATCCTGCTTTGACTGTATTTATTATTGCATTTATTGTATCCTTGATTACAACTATTGCTAATAAATATCTAGTTGACCAAGATGCTTTAAACGAAAAACAAAAAAAGATGAAAGAGTTTAATAAAGAACTTAGAGACGCTCAAAAAAGAGGCGACGGGAAAAAAATGGCAGAACTTCAGGCTCAACAGGCTGAAATGATGAAAGAAAATACTGCAATGATGTCTGAACAATTCAAACCTATGATTGTAACATTTATTCCCATTATTCTAATTTTCTTCTGGATGAGAGCATCTGCAATTCACAATTTAGTAATTATATTGCCTACATCTGTTTATTGGGCTACATTAACTCCTGTTTGGCATGTAATTGGAAGCATATTCTATGGCGGTGAAGCTACTATCCCATATGGAATCGGCTGGTTATTGTGGTATATGATTTGTACTTTTGGTTGGAGTCAAATTTTAAGAAAATATTTAGGTTTCGAACAAGGTTTCTAAATTGACCTTAAAAACTATACCTTTATTAATAATGAAGAATATAAATTATAGTATTCTATTTTGAATACGCTATTACACAATTATTATATTATTAAAAATTATTATAGGTGATTAAATGCCTGCAAATAGGTTTAGATCAAGATCATATAAAAGAGTTCATAAAAACACTCCTGGCGGAGAAAATGTTTTAAGATACAAAAAGAAAAAACCATCTAAGCATGTTTGTGCTGAATGTGGTGCAGTATTGCATGGAGTTCCTCGTGGACGTCCATATGAAATTAGAAAATTATCAAAAACAGCTAAAAGACCTAACCGTCCATTCGGTGGGTACTTATGTTCAGCTTGCGCTCGTAAACATTTCAAAAACGAGGCTAGAAAATAATGATAATTACAATCGGCGGATTAGCTGGAACTGGAACTACCACACTTGCTGAAGTGTTAAGTGAAAAATTGGATATTCCATATATCTCTGCAGGTTTTATTTTTAGAGAAATGGCTGCAGAGAGGGGAATGAGCGTTCTTGAATTCAGTGAGTTTGCTGAAGGTAATGATGATATTGATAGGGAAATTGATGAAAGGCAAGCTGAAAAGGCCAAATCAGCAGATAATCTAATACTCGAAGGACGATTATCCGCATTTTTTGTTGAAAATGCTGATTTAAGGATTTGGTTAATGACTCCTTTTGATGTTCGCTCAGAAAGGATTGCACAAAGGGAAGAAAAATCTGCTGAAGTGGCTAGAGATGAAATTATCATTCGTGAAAACAGCGAAGCCTTAAGATACAAAGAAATCCATAATATTGACATTGGCAATATGGATATCTATGATTTAATTATAAATACTGATAGCTTTAATCCAGAAAGCATATCAGAAATCATTACAACAACATTAAAGGTGATATAAATGGTATCAATTGAAGTAGGTAGAGTATGTGTTAAAACTGCTGGTAGAGAAGCTGGTGAAAAATGCGCAATCGTCGAAATTATCGATGAAAATTTTGTAGAAGTAATTGGTGAAGCTGTAAAAAACAGAAGATGTAATATTGCTCACTTAGAACCAACTGCAGATTCTATCGATGTTTCCGGTGATGCAGATTCTATCAAAGCAGCTTTAGCTGATTTATAAGTGAATAATTAATTATTATTCATAATCTTTTTTTATTTAACTATTTTTTTTTATTTAATATTCAAGGTTTTTTTCATGAAGTTTAATATGGTCACTAAATCAAAAAGTTTTACTTCTCAGGATTTCGGTTGTAAACCTGAAGAACGCCAAATCGATGAGTATATTTCCAAAGGGGTAATTAATTTAGACAAACCCTCCGGTCCGACTTCCCATGAAATCGATTCTTGGATTAAACGCATTCTGCCATTAGAAAAATCAGGTCATGGCGGAACATTGGATCCTAAGGTAACAGGAATTTTGCCTGTTGGCTTAGATGATGCAACAAGAGCAATTCAACTACTTTTAACAGCTCCTAAAGAATATGTCTGTTTATTGACACTGCATCAGGATGTTTCAGAAGAAAGAATTCGGGAGGTCTTTAGTGAATTTACAGGTAAAATATTCCAACTTCCTCCTGTGAAATCTGCTGTAAAACGAGAATTAAGAACACGTAATGTCTATTATTCCACTATTTATGAAATAGATGGTCGTGATGTTTTATTTAGAATAGGTTGTCAGGCAGGAACTTATGTTAGAACTTATTGTCATAATATTGGTGAAGCTTTAGGTGTGGGAGCTCATATGGCTGAACTTAGAAGAACTCAAGTCGGTTCATTTACCGAAAAAAATAATTTAGTAACATTGCAGGATGTAACTGATGCATATCATTTCTATATTGAAGATGGTGATGATTCATTCTTACGCCAAGCTATTATGCCAATGGAGAGAGCTGCTGATTATTTGCCAAAAATTATAGTTAAGGATTCTGCTGTTGATGCAATTTGTCATGGCGCAGACTTGGCTTGTGGAGGTATTTCTGAGTTAGCAGACAATATTCAAAAAAACGATTTTGTCGTTATTAAAACACTTAAAAATGAATTGGTTGGTGCAGGACATTCATTATTGACTTCTCAAGAAATTTTGGAAGCAGATTCAGGCTTTGCAGTTAATGTTTCTAAGGTATTTATGAAACCTGATACTTATCCAAGATTTTGGAAGTAACCTTTTTATTTTTTCAGCATACACTTTTTTAAAGCACAACATCTAAATAAACAAGCTTTAATTTAACTTCTTTTTTATAATAAACGCTTATAATATTATTATTTTAAGAGTTTATTTATATTTTTTTTTTTTTTTTTTATCGTGATTGTAATCTATTTTTTATTAAAATGGGATTTTTTCGACCGAATAGTATATATACTATTCAATAACAATATATTATCCTAGAAAGCTGTTTTTTTAGAGTTTTCTATTGTACGTTGGAGGTAAATTATGAAATTATTAAACAAATATTTTTTATCTGTATTTTTGATATTATTTGTTTTAGTTCTCGCTGTTAATTCAGTTAGTGCTGCTGATAATGATAATTTAACAGATATAAATGATGGTAATTCAGATTTATCCGATGCAGTTGAAATTCCTTTTGATATTGAAAAAGATAATATTCAAACTGTTTTAATGGATAGTGATGATAATGATTTGCAAAATTTTTCTTCAAATAGTATGAATGATGAGTTAAGTATTGATAAGTTCGATTCAAATAATTCTATTGAAGTTTATGATGAGTTTACCGATTTGAATGGTCCGTCACTCACATCTGTGGTTCCGGAGGATATCGTATTTAATGGAATTTACCATGTTGGTCCAGGTCAACAGTATGCAACCATACAGGCTGCATTAAATCAATGTAGAAATAATAATGGTAATTATCAGATTATTATACATGCAGGTACTTATACTGGATCAGGCAATATCGGTTTAGATATTGAACCGAATAACTTCTTTTCTGAAAATTTTGGTTACTTAGATATTCGAACTGCAAATGATGGTGATGTTGTATTGAATGCCAATAAAGCTTCAAATATTTTCACCATCAAATCTAGAAATGTGCATATTACTGGATTAACATTTAAAAATGCTTATGTTTTAGGTGATGATTCTAACAGGTCTGCAGGTGTTGCTATAAGAATTAATTCAGGGGACGTGTCTATTGATAATTGTTCTTTTATTGATAATGAGGCTAAAAACGTTTGGGGTGGCGCATTACATATTCCATCTCGTGTTTCTAACGTGAATATTACAAATTCATTATTTATTAATAATAGTGCAGATGTAGGTGGTGTTTTACGTGCTGAATCTAATTCAGGGAATATTAATATAATTAATAATACTTTTATTAATAATACTGCAACTTCTCATGGTGGCGTTTCTTGTGTATTTAGTACACATATGACTTTTGCAGGATGTACTTTTATAAATAACTCCGCTCCTTCATCTGGAGCTATTCATTTCCATTCTGCAGGACATCTTGTTGATAATTGTACTTTCATAAACAATAGTGCTAATGGTACTGGTAATGATGGTTATGCGGGGGCTGTTGGTTTAGTTTACAGTACTAATGGTGGAGTTACTATTTCTAATTCCAAGTTCTTCAATAATTCTGCTAATAATTATGGTGGTGCTATTGAGGTAGAGGGTGGAGGTAGCAATGCAAAAATAGTGAACTGTACTCTTGAAAACAATACTGCAGGTTATGGTGGTGCTATCCGTATTCAAGGTTCTAACACTCTTGTTGAAAATAGCATCTTAATTAATAATAAAGCTACTGGTTCTAGTGGTGGAGCAATTCATGTTGAAGGTACCAGTACCCAAATATTGAATGCTACTTTTATTAATAATTCCGCTATTACAAATGGTGGAGCCATATCCATTACAGGTAATGATGCTATTGTTTCAAATTCCCTCATTGCTAATAACACTGCAGCTAATGGTGCAGGGGTTTATATTCAAGGTAGAAAAACAACTATTTCTAAGTCTTCCATTGAAAATAATACTGCTAGCAATAATGGTGCTGGTGTTTACATTCAAGGAAACCAAGCTACTTTAAAAGATTCTACTATTTATAATAATAATGCCTCTGTTAATGGAGGAGGAGTTTATATAAATGGTAATGACGCTTCCATATCAAATGTTAACTTTACATTAAACAATGCTATTCCTGATGAAGAAAAGTTAGATGACGGTCTTGGTGGAGCTATTTTCATTGCTGGCGGTAATAATCATATTGCTGATAGTAATTTTACATACAATACTGCTCGTAATGGTTCTGCGATTTATATAAATCCATCTAGTCCTGATGTGAACAATTATATTGATAATTGTATTTTTACTGATAATCAAGCTTGGAGTTATTGGTTACCAATCTTTTATAATAATGTAAATAAAACCATTGAAACTAATTTAACCGGTGGAAATAATATATTAAATGCCATTCATAATAACGGAAGTAATTTGCGCATTTTCATTGATGGAAAGAATCCTGTTTTAGGATGGGAAAACTCTCAAGGTGGTACAATATTGTATCAAGATAATCGTGAGTTTAACCAAACTATTGTAACTCTTGTTTATGATATGTATGGTAATTTAGTATTTAATGAAACAGCTATTACTGATTTGGCTGGTAGAGTTAGTTATGATATTCCTCAGGATACTCATTCATGGTTTATAGTTAATATGACTCATTTAGAAGATACTTATTATAAAGAAATTACCAATATTACTGGTATTAATATTAATCCAGGTTTGACAATGAGTGATGTAACTATGTATGAAGGCAATGCAACTCCTCAAACTATTTTCCTTGTGTTAACTGACGATGATTCTGATCTTTTACCTAAGGAAGGTCCAATCAATATTTATATCATGATTAATGGTGAAAAAGTTTATATTGGTAGTGGTTATACTGATAATAATGCATTGTTGATTTTCTATGAAAGTTTAATATTTAAAACACTCAATCCTGGTAATTATACAACTATTGCAGAATATAAATATAGTTATTGGGATGAAACTACTCATACAATAATTGATAAAACATTTTCTACTAAAGCTAATTTGGAAGTGCTCCCATATTTATGGAGTATTAATAAAACCATCGCATATGTTAATGGTATTACATATACCGAAGATATGATTATTCATGTAAATGACATTATAACATTTAACATAACTGTTTCTAATAATATTAAAGATGATCTAACCGGATTAAAATTAATTGATTTGGATACTGACGGTTTAAGTTATATTTCAACTACTGGTTCTACTTGGAACTATGAAGGTAATAATGTTTGGTCATTAGATAATTTAATTGGTTTTGGAAATTCTTCATTACTAGTTAATTTTAAAGTTCTCAGTCTAGGCAATTTAAATAATACTGTTAAGGGCAGTATATTAAATGGTTTAAGAAGTAAAAGTGCTAATGTTACTTTTACAGTTAATAAATATTTAACCAACCTTGCTGTATCTAATCATACTGTACTTCCAGGTACTGATGTTACAGTTACAATTACTGTTACTGGTGAATTAGATAATATTAATGGTGTGGCTACTGTCACTATCAATGGGGCAGCTATCCCTAATGTAATCATTACTAATGGTGTTGGTACTTTCAATTTCAATGTTCCTGATTCTGATGTTAATGGAACTTTGTATGATATTTATGCAGAATTCATTGATGAAACTGGTATGTCTGCCAGTTCTAATGGTAATGGTTGGATTAAAGTTATCCAATATACTACAAGTATCGTTGTTTCTAATGTGACTGTTTATCCTGGTGATAAGGTTGCTGTAACTATTGAGGTTAGTACTGAGGATGGTGCTTTGTTTAATGGTGTTGTTAGTGTTGTTTTAAATGATGCTGCAGGTACTGCTTTTAGTGTTGATATTGTTGATGGTGTGGGTTCTTTTGAGTATAATGTTCCTAAGGCGCTTGTTGAGGGTTCTCATATAGATATTAGTGCTAGTTATGATGGTGATGCTACTTACTTGGGATCTGAGGCTTCTGGTTGGATTGAGGTTTTGCCTGTTTCTTTCCATGTTGATAAGTCTGTTGATGGTAGTGGTTTTGTCATTGGTGATGAGGTAGTGTTTGTTGTTGTTGTTTCTAATGATTGTGATGGTATTTTGTATGATTTGACTGTTAGTGATGTTCTTCCTAGTGGTGTTGAGTTGGTTGAGGGTGCTAGTTATGGTTCTTGGATTTATGATGGTAATTCTTGGAGTTATGGTGATTTAAATCCTGGTGCTAGTGCTACTTTGGTTATTCCTACTCGTGCTGTTAGTGCTGGTGAGTTTACTAATGTTGTTAGGGCTACTGTGAATGATGGTGTTCTTTCTAGTGAGGATTCTGTTGATTTCGGTATTTCTAGGTTGCATACTAGTATCGTTGTTTCTAATGTGACTGTTTATCCTGGTGATAAGGTTGCTGTAACTA
>NZ_JAUNXI010000013.1:0-48105 GCF_030539875.1 Methanobrevibacter sp. | reverse complement strand
GATTCTGTTGATTTCGGTATTTCTAGGTTGCATACTAGTATCGTTGTTTCTAATGCAACTGGACATCCTGGTGATAAAGTTACAATAACTATTAAAGTCAGTACTGAAGATGGGGTTCCATTTAATGGGGATGTTGATGTTATTTTACCGGATGGTAAGAAAATAACTGTTCCTGTAGTTAATGGAGCTTATGAATTAGAATGGATTATCCCAAAAGATGCAAAAAATAATGATATGTTCAGTATTTTTGTATTGTTTGGAGGCAATTCAACATACTTCGGATCCAACAGCACAGGATTTATTAAAGTCATTGACAATCAAGATCATAATAAGACTAATCATACCAACAAAACTAACCATACTAAACACGGTAGTTTAAATGATAATAATATGCTTATGAATAAGACTGGTAATCCATTATTAGTATTGCTAACTTCATTGGTTGTTTTATTTGTATCATTCAAACGCAGAAAAGACAAATTTTAATATTACTATTTGGTATTAAGGAGAATTTAATTCTCTTTAACTTTTATTTTTTTTACAATAATTTTAAGCTGTATTTTATTTCCAGTATTTCCCGCCTATTGAATATTGATTTGCTTTTACTGGATATTTCATAACTTTATTTCTTGTAATAATTGTCTTTGTAATCATTAGTTAATTAATTTCTATCTGAATTATATTTTATTCGTAAAAAAAGAAAATATTTAGGGCTGTTTTGAAAATTAAAAAAAGAGATTTTTAGAAATTTAAAAAATAAAAAGAAGAGGGTAGAGCTAGAAAGCTCCTCCGCCTCCTCCTCCTGAACCTCCTCCAATATTACCAAAGTCGCTGGAATCGGAATAACTGTTTGTAGTTTCACTGGTGATGAATGCTGTACTCATCATTCCATATCCTCCATAATAATGATACCTTATTATATCATCATCGAATTCGGAAATATTCGGCATTTGCAGTTTCATGGATTCATAAACCTCTTCAGCTACTCCAAGAGCAGCTCCATAAATCAAGTATTCTTTCCAGATAACTATTGATTCTGGAGGGTGTTCTTTAATTAAACTGTTGTCTATTAAAAAACTCTTTAAGTTATTCCATTTGAGATAGTAGGTTCTGCCCTCTTCAGTCCATCTTCCAAAAATATCCTCATCCATCATAATAATTGCAAATGAAAATATTCCTAAAGCAATTCCTGCTACAACACAGAAAAATCCGGTTGAAAGGTTTGTATAAAATCCAAGAGGAGCTATAATTATTGCGTATATGATTCCCAATATTCCCATAATATTAATTATTGTAGAACCGGTATCATCAAAGTATTTCTGAATGTTGATTTCATCTTTAACGGAGGCTTCCCAGTCATGAACTTTATCATTAAACCATAGGGCTTCATCTTCTTGTGTTAATTTATTGCTGAATGATGAGAGATTTAACATGTCATTTGTTGAAAAATTATGCAAAGCGTCATATACAATTTTCTCAGAGTCAGTTAATCCTTCTTTGCTATTAAATTTTAAAAGCAAATCGCTCATTTCACTATCCTCATCAATGCCTGAATCTAATGTAATGGCTTTTTTGTCAATGAGATTCATTATTGAAGCTTCAAAACCTTTCATATTCGGGGTTCCGATTTCTTTTTTGTTTTCAATTAATGCATTAACAATTTCTGGCGGATCATCAGTTGGCAAATCCCTTTCATAAATTCCATCATAGGCTACTTCAGGTTCTCTACCGTATCTTAAATAGATAAATAATGCACTAATAGGGCTTATAAGTGTCAATAATCCCAAGATTATATAAGCCACGCTCCAAAAATTTCGTTCGTTAATGCTGTCTTCTAAATTTTTCAGTATCATTTCGCGACCATTTTTGTCAACGTTTTTTGCATATGCTGCATTGTCATCGAAGTCGGTTAATGGCATTAAAACGAGTAATTCATAGAATTCGCCTTTTGGAATTGAATTGCTTTCTGCTGTAATTGTATTGTTGTTTATTGATGATGTTTCATTGTATTCCTGAGGATTTAGGAAATATTCATTTCCGCTGTCTCCTGGTAAATGTATGCTGGCTGTTAACTTATCTGCCCCTACATCCCACTCTTCACCCCAGAGTTTAAATTGAAGAGCTCCAATATCATTAAAAAGAGTTACTACATTAGTCATATCATAGCTAATGTAAATTTTCACGTTACAGTCTTTTATTCCCTGTGTGTGAGCAGCATCAGAGTATAAATAAATCTTTAAATGTTTATAACCGTCATCATCATCAATTTCTTTTAAAACAGGATATGCTCCCTGGGCATCAACCTTAATATTTTCAATGCTTTCTCCGGATTTTAGGGGAATGTCTCTATAAACTCCATTAAAAGCTCCGTCAAATGAATAATCATATTCTTCTTCTACATGTAGCAGACCATCCTTTCCAACTGTTAAGTCAACAAATGCATGTGTTATTGAATAGCTTCGGTCATCATCATCTGCTGATACACATGAAAGGGTGGAAAACAGTATTAGAAACAACATGATTATACAAAATGTTTTTCTAATAGTCATATAAACCCACCATTTATTATTTTTTTAAAATTCAACTTTAGGTACGGCCTTTTCTGTTTCTGGAGCTTCAAAGAATGTTTCTTCTTTAAAACCGAATAAACGTGCAAGAATGTTGCTTGGGAATTGTTGACATGAATTATTGTATTTTAAAACAACATCATTGTAAAATTGTCTTGAATATGCAATTTTATCTTCAGTTTCACTTAATTCATTTTGCAATTCTTTAAAATTAGTGTTGGCCTTTAAATCAGGATAACTTTCAGCAACCGCAAAAAGTGTTTTCAATGCTCCTGTTAACTGGTTATCTGCAGCACTTACTTCTTCAATAGATGATGCATTCATAACTCCTGCTCTGGCTTTGGTAACTTCTTCAAGAACACCTTTTTCGTGAGAAGCGTAACCTTTAACAGTTTCAACAAGATTAGGTATTAAATCGTTTCTACGCTTAAGCTGAACATCAATTTGTGAATAACTGTTTTTCACACGATTTCTAAGTCCAACAAGATTATTGTACATATGTATTATTGTTCCAATAACAATAACTATTATTACCACTATAACTATTATTATAAGGCTCATTGTATCACCACATTGTTATATATATAAGTAGGATTGATATATAATTTTGTTTTCCGTATAGTAAAAATAAATTAATTGATGCAATCATTTAATTTGTATAAATTATAGCTTTTAAACAATACCTTTATATAGGTGAAAGTTAATACATTATTATATCATATTGTTCTAGACGATATGATTTGCAAGTATTTGCTAGCTATTATATGCCGAGATAGTCTAGCCTGGTAAGGCGCGAGACTGGAAATCTCGTGGGCGTTCAGCCCTCCTGGGTTCAAATCCCAGTCTCGGCGTTTATTAGTTTTTAACTATATTTTTTTAACTTTATTAAAATACTTGTTAAGCTGATATTTTTGCACTCTTAGTTATCATTAACTAAGTTTATAACTGTTGAAAGAACTGTGTTTTGAAAATCAAAACATTCGAATCTATTACTAACGTCTCGTAGATTCGCTCTATAAATGGAGGTTATTTAATGGAAGACGATTTTAAACATTTAGTGCGTATTTCAAGAAAGGATGTAAATGGTAATAAAACCATTGAACATGCTTTAACTGAAATTAAAGGTGTGGGAATCTCTTTATCTAAAACTATGTGCCGTACTTTAGACTTAGATTTAGATGCTAAAATTGGATACATCGCTGACGAAGATGTTTTAAGAATTGAAGAAATTTTGGAAAACCCTCAGAAATTTGACATTCCAAGATGGATGTTAAACCGCAGGGAAGACTATGAAACTGGTGATGACATTCACTTAATCGAATCTGATCTTGATATGACTTTAAGGGATGATTTAAACAGAATGAAAAAGACCAGAAGTTACAAAGGTAGAAGACACGAAGTTGGTTTACCTGTTAGAGGTCAAAGAACCAAATCTACTTTCAGAAAAAGTTCTTCAGTTGGTGTAAAACGTTCACGCGGATAGGCATGGAACTTTTTTTTAAGAAATTTAATATTTTAAATTCAATTTTATAAAGGAGATGTTTTAATGGGACAACCTAGAAAATCAAGGAAAAAGTATAATACACCACCACATCCTTGGAATGCGGAAAGAATTAAAAATGAAAATAAATTAATGGCTAAATACGGTTTAAAAAATAAAAAAGAGATTTGGAAAGCCGATACTTTAGTCAGAAGATACAGTAGGGAAGCAAGATACTTACTTGGGTTCTCAACTGATCAGATGCAAGAAGAAAAATTAGAATTATTAGGACACTTAGCTAGAACTGGTATTTTGCCTGAAGGTGCTGCTCTTGAAGAAATCTTAGATTTAAACGTGGAAGATATCTTAAGAAGAAGATTACAAACTATTGTATACAATAAAGGTTTAGCTCGTACTCCTAAAGAAGCAAGAATGTTTGTTGTACATGGACACATAGCTTTAAATGGTAAGAAAATTAACTCACCAAGTTATGTAGTTTTAAGAGGACAAGAAGAAGATATTGGATTTTACAGATCTTCCCCTGTAGCTAAACAGATTGAAGAGTACAACAATAGTAAAGCTGATAAAGTTAATACTGAGGAATAGAGGGTGTAACTATGGCAAAAGATGAAAAATGGGGTATAGCTAATATTTACTCATCATTCAACAACACTATTATTACTGTAACAGATATTACTGGTGCTGAAACTATTTCCCAATGGTCTGGTGGAAAAGTTGTACGTGCAGACAGACAACAAGCTTCACCTTTTGCAGCTATGGCTGCAGCAACTAGAATAGCTGATGATGCTAAAGAAAAAGGATTCGTTGGTTTGCATATCAAAGTAAGAGCTCCTGGTGGAAACGGACCTAGAAGTCCGGGTCCTGGTGCACAAGCTACTATTCGTGCTTTAGCAAGAGCTGGAATTAAAATAGGAAAAATTGAAGATATCACTCCAATCCCTCACGACGGTACTGGAAGACCTGGTGGTAAAAGAGGAAGAAGAGTTTAGATGGAAGGGTTTAATATGGAGATAGAAGTTAAAAGTCAAAAGGATGATGAAATTGTATTCATTGTTCGTGATGCAGAAGTACCTTTCGTTAATGCTATTAGAAGATGCGCTATGGTGAACGTGCCTAAAATAGCTATTGAAGATGTGAATATTATTAGAAACGATTCTGCAATGTTTAATGAGGTGCTTGCTCATAGGCTTGGTTTAACTCCTTTAGTTTCTGATTTAGATGCTCTTGAAGGTTTATCTTTACCAGAAGATGATGATTGGGAAGAATATTCCAATGGAATTATGTTTACTTTAAATGAAGTTGGTCCTAAAGTTGTTTACTCTAAGCATTTAATATCTTCAGACTCAAAAATTAAACCGGTATACGATACTATTCCTTTAGTAAAACTTAAAGAAGATGAAGAACTCAAAATAGAAGCTGTTGCAAAAGTAGGTTATGGAAAAGAGCATGCAAAATGGATGCCAACTACAGTTTGTGCTTACAAACAGTATCCAGACATCACATTTAATGATGATGTGGAAATTGATTATGACTGTGCATCTGCATGTCCTAGAGGAATCTTAAAATCCGACAGAAGATCTAAAAAGATTAAAATTTTAGATATTGAAAATTGTGCTATGTGCAAAAGCTGTGTTAGGGCTTCAACTAATGGCTACATAAATGTAGGGTATCGTGAAAATGATTTCATATTTAGAATAGAAACTGATGGATCAATGCCTCCTAAGGAAGTTTTATTAAAAGCTTGTGAAGTATTAGGTGAAAAAGCAGATAAGTTTATCAGATTTAGTGAAGAAGGAGGAAGTAAATAATGGCAAAAAAGATTATAAAAACTAATCCTAACCTTATTGAACTTATTAATAAACTTTATGAACAATCAAGAAGTGAAGATGCAGCTATTTGGAAAGATGTTGCTCAAAGACTTGAAAGGTCTAACAGAAGAACCGCTGAAGTGAATTTGTCTGATATTGCAAGACATGCTGATGCAGGTGAAACTATTTTAGTACCTGGTAAAGTTTTATCAAATGGTAATTTAACAGAAAAAGTAGATGTTGTAGCATTAAAATTCTCAGCTAAAGCACAAGAGAAAATTGAAAGTGCTGGTGGAGAATGCATCTCAATTGATAAGATAATCGAATCCAATCCTAAAGGATCAAACATTAGGATCATGGAATAAATAGGGTGTTATTATGATTATTGATGGAGAAGGATGCGTTTTAGGAAGATTAGCTAGTATAACTAGTAAAAATCTTTTAGAAGGCGAAGAAGTAGTAATTATTAATGCTGAAAAAATTATGTTAACTGGTAATAAGGATTGGGCTTATGCTAAATACAAACAAAGAGTTGACAGGGCAAGTATTTCTAACCCTCGTGATTTAGGTCCTAAATATCCTAGAAGACCGGATGATATATTTAGAAGAACTGTAAGAGGAATGTTACCTTTCAAAAAATCTAAAGGTAAAACTGCATTCAAAGGATTAAAAGCATTTGTTGGCGTACCTGCAGAATATGCTGATGCAGAACTCACAGCAGTTCCTGAAGCAGAATACAAGAACATTAAAAAAGGTATCGAATTAGGAGAAATCTCCAAACTTTTAGGAGCTACCTTTTAGATAAATGGATGTGTAATAATGGTTAAAGTTATTCATACAAGTGGAAAACGTAAAACAGCTATTGCTAGAGGTACTGTTCGTGAAGGAACCGGTAAAGTTAGAATCAACAGAGTTCCTTTAGAACTTTATTCTCCAGAGCTTGCTAACTTAAAATTACAAGAACCATTAATCTTAGCTGGTGACTTAGCTAATGAAGTGGATATCAACATTCACGTTGTTGGTGGAGGAGTAATGGGTCAAGCTGAAGCTGCACGTATGGTAATTGCAAAAGGATTCGTCCAATGGTCACAAGATATGGATTTAAAAGATAAATTCATACAATATGACAGAACCATGTTGGTTGGTGACCCAAGACGTTCAGAACCTAAAAAATACGGCGGTCCTGGAGCAAGAGCTCGTAAACAAAAAAGTTACAGATAATTTCGTCTGTAATTTTATATGTTATTAAATTAAAAAAGATGATTTGAATGATTCCTATTAGATGTTTAAGTTGTGGAAAACCTGTATCAGCAGTCTTTGATGAATACAATAAAAGAGTTGCTGCTGGTGAAAAATCTAAAGACGTTTTAGATGATTTGGGTTTAACTAGATATTGTTGTAGAAGAATGTTAATTTCTCATGTGGAAACATGGGAATAGATTTTACAAAATCGTAGGGATATTTTTTTAATTAAAAAATTTATAATCTTGGTAAAATATATGCCTAGAAATGGAGTAATATTCATGGATGTTGAAAAAAAATTAACAAGGTTTGAAAGGGCTAGACTTCTCGGAGCTAGAGCAATTCAAATATCAATGGGTGCCAGGCCTTTAGTTGAAATTAAAGACTCTTTAGATCCTATTGATATAGCTTACGAAGAACTCAAAGCTGGAGTTTTACCATTAGATGTTATTAGATATGAATAAATAGTTTTTCTATTTATTCCTAATATTATATTTAAAAAAAATAAAAAATACCAATATAATACTATAAAGAAACTTACTGATTTTTTAGGAGTATAGGTTAGTTGGTAACAAATTAAATGGCACTGAGGTGTTTTTTTTGGTTAGTATAATAGAAGACGTCCAAGTTCGAAAGATTTTGGATAGCAGAGGAAACCCTACTATTGAAGTAGATGTAGTTACTTGGAATAGTTCGGGCAGGGCTGCTGCACCTAGCGGAGCAAGTACTGGTTCAAGAGAAGTAGTATCTTATCCTAAAGGTGGAATTGATGAAGTTGTTAGTGAAATGGAAGATTTAATCGCTTCCGAACTTATTGGAATGGATGCTGAGGACTTGGCAACTATTGATGAAGTTTTAAGGGAAGTCGATGGAACTGATAATTTGTCTGCTATTGGAGGCAATACTACTGTTGCTATATCAATGGCAGTGGCTAAAGCTGCAGCTGCATCTTATAATATGCCATTATATAAATACATTGGTGGAAATTTAGTAAATGAATTACCTTTCCCTTTAGGTAATATGATGAATGGTGGAGCACATGCAGGTATTAACGCACCGGACATTCAGGAGTTTCTGGTAGTTCCTACCGGAGCTGATAATGTTGCTGATGCGATTTTTGCAAATGCTTCTGTTCACAAAAAGTTGAAAGAATTAATTCAAACTAAAGATTCAAACTTTACTGGCGGTAAAGGTGATGAAGGAGGTTGGATACCTAATATTTCTAATCTCGCAGCTTTAGAAATTCAATCACAGGCTTGTGAGGAAGTTGGCGATGAATTAGGTATCGAAATAAAGCCTGCTTTGGATATGGCTGCATCTGAATTATGGAATGCAGATGAGCAGAAATATATTTATGCTCAGGACGGTATTAAAAAAGATACCGGAGATCAAATTGATTTCGTAAAAGATATTATTGATACTTACAATATGTTTTATGTAGAAGACCCATTTGAGGAATCTGACTTTGAAGGATTTTCCCAATTGTCTGCAAAAGCTGGCGATAAATGTCTTATTTGTGGTGACGATTTGTTTGTTACAAATAAAAGGTTATTGGCAAAAGGCATTGAAATGAATGCTGCAAACGCCATAATTATTAAACCAAATCAAATAGGTTCTTTATCTGAAACTTATGCTACTGTTAAATTAGCTAAAGAAAATAATATTGTCCCTGTTGTATCTCATAGGTCTGGTGAAACTACTGATGAAACTATTGCACACTTAGCAGTCGGTTTTTCATCTCCAATGATAAAAACCGGAGCTATTGGCGGGGAGAGAATAGCTAAATTAAACGAACTTATCCGTATTGAAGAAGAACTTCCTAATCCAATGATGGGTAAATTTTAAAAATAATTTTGAGGAAAAAATTATGTCTAAAATAACTATTGATTATGATAAATGTGATGGTGCAGACTGCGTCGAATGCGTTGATGTTTGTCCTATGGAAGTATTAGTTCTTAAAGGAGACAAAATCGAAATTGTCGATCCTGATGAATGTAGCTATTGTGAAGTATGTATGGACGTTTGTCCTAATGATTGTATTAATGTTGAAGATGATTTTTAAATGAGGTGTAAAAATGGCAAATGATGAACTTTTAATTGACTTAGATAATTACTTAGCAGCTGGTTTACATATTGGTACTCAACAAAAAACCAGTGATATGGAAAAATATATATTCAGAGTAAGATCTGACGGTTTATACGTATTGGATATTCAAAAAACTGATGAAAGAATCAGACAAATCGCAAAACTTTTAGCAAAATACGACCCTGAAGATATTTTGGTAGTTGCTACCAGACAGTACGGTCAGGCTCCTGTTAAAAAATTCGGTGAACTTACCGGTGCAAAAACCATTCCTGGAAGATTCATCCCAGGTACTTTAACCAACCCGAATTATGCTAAATTCATTGAACCAAAAGTTATTGTTGTAACTGACCCAAGGTCTGATGCACAAGCTGTTTTAGAATCCAAACAAAACGGCATTCTCGTTGTTGCATTATGTGATACTGAAAACTTACTCAGTTTTGTTGATATTGCAGTGCCTGTTAACAACAAAGGTAGAAAAGCTATCGCTTTAGTTTACTGGTTACTTGCAAGACAAATCTTAAGAGAAAGAGGGGAAATTCCTGAAGACGGAGACTTAGATATCGGTCCTAATGACTTTGAACTTAAATTTTAAGTGAGTTAAATGTTAAGACAACCTGCTGTAGCCGGATCATTTTATCCGAATGATGCCGAGAATCTAAAAAGAATTATTGAAAGCTGTTTTTTAGATAAATCAGGCATAGGTTTCATACCTAAATTAAATAAGTTTGAAGGTAATGATTATCCTATCAATGTTATGGTCCCTCATGCAGGTTATCAATATTCTGGTGCAATATCCACTCACGGCTATTGCAGCATAGTTACTAATGGTTTTCCTGATGTTTTTATTATTATAAGTCCAAACCACACTGGTTTCGGTAGTGAAATTTCTATTTTCAATGAAGGTGAATGGATAACACCTTTAGGCAATGTTGAGGTTGACTGCGAATTTGCAGACGAAATCATTTCCATTTCAGATATTGCAAGTTCTGATTTCACTGCTCATGTCAATGAGCACAGCATAGAAGTTCAACTACCATTCCTTCAATATTTTTCTTCTGATTTTAAAATTGTTCCAATAACTATGGGTGTGCAAACTTTTGCCACCTCAAATGATTTGGCTAATGCTATTTTTGAAGCCGGAAATAATCTGGATAAATCTTACTGCGTTATTGCAAGCACTGATTTATCTCATTTTAATAATCAGGAAAAGGCAAATAAAGTTGATGGATTTGTTTTGGAAGATATTGCGGAAATGAATGAATTCAAATTATTTGAAGAAGTCGTTCAATATAATATTACTATGTGCGGATATGGTCCTGTAATGACTGCCATTTCACTTTCTAAAATGTCCGGAAAGGATTCTTGTGAAATATTGGCATATCAGACCAGTGGTGATGTTACTGGCGATTTAAGTTCTGTTGTTGGATATGCTTCAGGTGTTTTTAAATAAGGTGTTTTTATGATAGCTAAAGCTTCTGCTCCGGCAAAAACTATATTATTTGGTGAGCATTCTGTTGTTTATGGCGAACCTGCTATTGCAGGTGCTGTTAATAAACGTGCTTTTGTCACAATTAAAGATTCAGATTCGGATATATCTATTTTTAAAGCACCGGATATAGGATTTGAAGCAGAATTGATTTCAACACATAAGAAATATGTTTTAAGAAAAGGAAAACCTGGTATTATTAGATATATTTTAGAATGTCTTTACAAAGCACATGACCACTCTCCAATTGAAATAACATTATCTTCCAATGTTCCTATTGGTTCAGGGCTCGGTTCATCAGCGGCAGTTACAGTAGCTACACTTGCTGCATTATATAGATATCATAATATTCGTTTTAATAAAAAATCTCTAGCTCATGATGCTCATATGGTGGAACAGGCTGTTCAGGGAATGGCCAGCCCGCTTGATACTTTGGTTTCCACCTATGGAGGGCTTGTTTATTTATCTAAAAATAAAAAGGTTGAACGTTTTAAGGTAAACTTCAATGCTCCATTTGTTGTAGGGTATACTAATAAGCATGGAAATACTGGCAAAATGGTTAGAGATGTTAAAAATTTAAAAAATAGAAATCCAAAAATTATAGATCCTGTAATTGCTGCTATGGGCAATTTAACTAATTATGCAAAACAGGCCATCTTGAAAAAGGATTATAATAAAATTGGTGAATTAATGAATATCAATCACGGATTTTTAGATGTTATTGGTGTAAATACATTGGAATTGTCTCGTATGGTATATAATGCAAGAGAAGCCGGAGCTATTGGTTCTAAAACTACTGGTGCAGGTGGCGGAGGCAGTATTATTGCTCTTTGTCCGGGAAAAGTTGACGAAGTTGCAGATGCTATTGCCTGTGATGATAATATTTTGAAAGTTAAATTTACTAAAAGAGGCGTCTCTTCAAGGGTTTATAAGTGATTTCATGATTATTTTAAAAATTGGCGGAAGTATTTTAACAAACAAGGATTCTTCCAAAAGCGAAGTTGATTTTGAAAGTCTTAATAGAATAGCTTTGGAAATTAAGTCTTCCTTAGATAATTCTTCTAAAGAAATGCTTATTGTTCATGGTGCAGGATCATTTGGACATCCGCCTGCTAAAAAATATAAGATTGGTGAGGTATTTGACGAATCCGAATATCCTCAAAAGCGTATTGGATTTTGTGAAACTCAAAATGCCGTTAAAAGATTGAATATGAATGTTTGTGAAGCATTCATTGAACAGGGATTGCCCGTTGTTGCAATTCCTGCTTCAAGTTTCATGACAGCCACCAATAAAAGAATCACTCAAGGCAACTTGGATTCATTTGAAAGATATCTCAAAAAAGGTTTCATTCCTGTAATTTACGGAGATGTTGTTTTGGATGATGAACTGGAAATATGCGTAATTTCCGGTGACCAGTTAATCCAATACCTTGCGGTGAATCTAAATCCGGATAGGGTAATTCTTGCAACAGACGTTGACGGAGTATATAATAAAAACCCGAAAACACACGATGACGCTATATTTTTTGATAAATTCTCTTCACTTGAGGATTTGGACACCCTGGAGGGAACCACAAATATTGATGTTACCGGCGGAATGGTTGGAAAAATTAAAGAATTATTATATTTAGCAGATTTGGGAATTGAATCTAAAATAATAAATGCTGAAGTTGAAAATAATATTTTCAAGGTATTGGAAAACGAAGACGTGAAAGGAACTGTAATTTCAAGGGGAAATTAATATGATTTCAGATAGAAAATTGGAGCATTTATTAATTTGTGAAAATTATGATGTTGAGTTTAAAAATAAGACAACCGGATTTGAGGATATTGAATTAATTCATAATGTTTTGCCTGAAATTGATAAAAATGAAATTGACTTATCCACATCTGCTTTCGGTAAAAAATTAGATTCACCACTGTTTATCACAGCTATTACTGGAGGTCATCCTGCCGCAAAGGAAGTTAATAAACAATTAGCTATTGCAGCTGAAAATAACAATATTGCTTTGGGGGTTGGTTCCCAAAGGGCAGCATGTGAACATCCTGAACTTGAAGATACTTATACTGTAGTTCGTGAAAATGCACCTAATTGTTTACTTGTCGGCAATATTGGAGCTCCACAGTTAAATCTGGCTGAAAAAGCAGTGGAAATTTTAGATGCGGATATTTTGGCTATTCATTTAAATCCTCTTCAAGAATCCATACAGCCGGAAGGGGATCTTGACGCCAGAGGCTATTTGGACTTAATTGGCCAAATTGCAGGTTCTGTTAAAATCCCTACTGTTGCAAAGGAAACCGGTTGCGGCATTTCTGCAGAATCAGCAAAATCACTTGTAGATGCCGGAATTGATTTTATTGATGTGGAAGGTGCTGGCGGAACTAGCTGGGCAGCTGTTGAAACATACAGGGCAGATGACAGATATCTTGGAGAAACATTTTGGGATTGGGGTATTCCAACTGCAATCAGTACTGCTGAAGTTACAAATGCTGTAAATGTTCCTGTAATTTCATCCGGTGGAATTCGCAGTGGTCTTGAAGCGGCCAAAGCTATTGCTCTTGGAGCAGATGCTGTTGGTATGGCATTGCCTTTCTTAAAAAATTCCACTTCTCAAGACCAGTTAAATAAATTCATTTCCAGATTTAATGATTCATTAAGAATTGCAATGTTTTTGGTTGGAGCCAATAACATTGAAGAATTAAAACAAAGTAAATTAGTCATACGTGGGAAAACAAGAGAGTGGCTTAATGAAAGAGGTATTAACACAAAAATTTATTCGAGGAGATAAGACATGAGCGTTGAAGTTATCGCTATTGGTGGATACCAAGAAGTCGGGAAAAACATGACTGCTGTCAAAATTGGTGAAGATGTAATCATTTTTGATATGGGTATTCATTTGGACAGAATTAGTATGCATGAAGATACAGACATCGATAGAATGCATAGTTTAGATTTAATTGAAAGAGGAGTTATTCCAGACGACACATTGATGAAAGATGTTGATGGAAAAGTCAAAGCAATAATCTTCTCACACGGTCACCTGGACCACATCGGTGCAGTTGCCAAATTGGCACACAGGTATGATGCACCATTAATAGGAACGCCGTATACTGCTGCTTTAATTGAAAAACAAATTAAAGGAGAACGTAAATTCAAAGTAACCAATCCTATCAGGCCTTTAAATGCAGGCAGCAAATTAAAACTTTCAAAGGATATTACATTGGAATTCGTTCAGTCAACTCACAGTATTCCGCAGGCGGTATTTCCTGTTTTACACACTCCTCAGGGAGTCATTGTTTATGCATTGGATTTCAAATTTGATAATCATCAGAAAGTATCTCCACCACCTGATTATAAAAGGTTAAGGGAATTAGGTAGGGAAGGAGTCCTTGCTTTAATAGTTGAGACAACCAATGCAACAAATTATAATGAGGTCAAAACTCATTCGGAGCGTATTGCTCGAAATATTTTAGAAGATGTAATGAAAGGGCCTTTACAGGAAAAAACTGGTATGATTGTCACCACATTTTCATCTCATGTTGAACGTGTACAGTCTATTGCAGATATTGCCAAAAAAAGTCACAGGGAAATTCTTTTCCTTGGCAGATCAATGGAAAGATTCTGCGGTATTGCACAAAAATTAGGTATTTTAAAATTGCCGAAAAATGCCAGTATTTATGGTTCTCCTAAAGCCATAAATAAAGCTTTAATGAGAGCCGATGAAGACAGGGCTAATTATTTGCTTGTAACTACAGGACACCAAGGTGAACCTGATGCGTTACTTCCAAGAATTGCTAATGGTAGAACCCCATTCAACATTAAAAAAGGAGATAATGTTATTATTTCAGCACCTATTATTCCTAATCCTACCAATGCTGCTAACAGGCACATTATGGAGAGAAGATTAAAATTGAAAGGTGCAAGAATTTATCCTAATGCTCACGTTTCCGGACACGCTGGAAGAGAAGATCACAGAGAATTCTTACGTATGTTAAAACCACAACATATTATTCCTGCACACGGAGACTTAACCATGCTTTCTGCTTATGCTGAACTTGCTGAAGAAGAAGGATACAGAATTGGATATGATGTTCATATTTTAAGAAATGCACAAGCACAAGTTTTTAAAAGTTAAAGGAGGAATTTAAATGAGTGATGTAAAAGAAATATTGGGAAATTATTCCACTGATATTACAAAAACAATTGAAGAAGAATTATCTGCCATTACTCCGGATAATCTTGCTGAAGCATCAGTTTATCTTACAAGGGCTGGTGGTAAAATGCTTAGACCAGCTTTAACATTGATAACTGCTGAAGCTGTTGGGGGATCTCACAAATCAGCATTAAGGCCTGCTGCAGCTATTGAATTGATTCACACATTTTCACTTATCCATGATGATATTATGGATCAAGATGACATGAGAAGGGGAATGCCTTCTGTTCATAAAGTTTGGGGTGATGATGTAGCAATTCTTGCAGGAGATACCTTATTTTCAAAGGCTTTTGAAATTATTATTGGCAATGTAGGAACCAGTCCTGAACAAAATAATAAGGCTTTAGCTACCGTTGCTGATGCATGTGTAAAAATTTGTGAAGGTCAGGCATTGGATATGGGTTTTGAAGAAAGATTCGATGTGGCTGAAGAAGAGTACATGGAAATGATTTTCAAAAAAACCGGTGCTTTAATAGCTGCTGCTACCAAAGCGGGAGCCATTATGGGAGGGGCATCGGATGAAGTCATTGATGCAATGTATGATTATGGTCGTTTAATAGGTCTTGCTTTCCAAATTCAGGATGATTATCTTGATTTGGCATCTGATGAAGAAACATTAGGTAAACCAATAGGTTCTGATATAGGTAAAGGTAAAATGACTGTTATTGCAATTAAAGGTTTGGCCAGTGACGATTCCGGCAGATTGCTTGAAATCCTAAAAGATGATGAAAACTCACCTGAAGATATAGGCGAGGCAATTGGAATTTTAACAGATTGCGGAGCTATTGAATATGCTCGTAATTTGGCATTGGAATCTGTAAATCAAGCAAAAGAACTGCTTGAAATTTTGGATGATTCTTCATTTAAACATACACTTGTTAAAATTGCTGATTTTGTACTTGAGAGAAGTGCATAATTATTTCTCTCACTTTTTTTAATTTTTATATAACTGGACGATGTTTTATTCTTTCATGTAACTTATAACGGAATATAACTTCATTTTTTTAAATTTTTGGATGTTGGAATGGTGAGGTTTAGGGGTATTTTCTCAATTGTAATAATTTTTTATAAATTTTTATTATTTGAAGTAGTATTATTTTAGTAAAAAGTATTACTAAATTTTTTTTATCATAAAAATCACTCTTTTGTTTTGATTTTAATTTATTGTCTGTTTTTTTAACAGTTATGAATTTATATTCTTTTTTTTAATTATTAATCCATTTAGAATTCTTATCTATTGTTTTTTTTCTAATGTTGGCTTTTTTTAAAAATTCATCAATGTATTATTTTTTCGTATTTAAGGATTCTATGATATTAATTTTAAATAATATCTGTTTATATTAATTTTTGTTAAAAAATACTTTTTTATTATTTTTTATTTTTAATTTAAACACTAAATCAATCAAAATAATTTTGATAAGGTTTATATGGTTATTACTTGTTATAATAGTATAGATTATTTGATTAGTTTGTTAATTAGATAATTTTGGTTATTAATTATTAATAAATAGTTTGTGAGAGTTATGGAAATTTATATGCAAAAAATTGGACTGATTAGACCAGATTCAAATCCTAAAAATTCAAGTTTGGATTTAGGTATTGACTGGAGTATTGATTATATTCATAATAGTCGAAATGAACTAAATTTTAATATTATTTTAAAATCTACTGAAACTTTTAATTTAAGCTTTAAAATTGAAGGGATCGTGTATTTGGATGCGTCTGAAGTTTTTGTTCAGGAAGATGTTTCTCAAATAATATTTTCCCGTGCATGCAATGTTCTTATGAATATGGTCTCTTTAACCGCTCAATCAAGTCATATTTTGTCAAATGAAGAGAAATGTCCAAGTTTAGACAGTGAACATGTTCCAGATACTCTTTATAACTAAGTTTGGTGATTTATATGTTGGAGATTAAACATACATTATGTCCATCCTGCAGTGTAGGTTGCGGAATTAATGTAGTTTTAGACGATGGAGAAATTGTTGGTACTTTTCCTTATAAAAGGCATCCAGTTAACTCTGGTAAAAATTGTTTAAATGGAAGAAACTCTATCGATTGTTATTTAAATAAGTTTAAAGAGATTGATGTTGATAGTGCTGTTAGTGATGCATTGAAAGAATTAAAATCCGTTGATGCATCTGATGTCACTGTATTTTGTTCAGGTAACAACGATATTGATGAAATTAAAGCCATTAAAGAATTTGCAGAATCTAAAAATTATAATTTGGCATTTTTTGCCGATGATTTAAAAGATTTTAATGATGTTGCGACTTATGATGAGGTTGCAGGTGCAGGGAAGGTATTTGTAATTGGTGATCTTTTATACGAAAATCCTCTTGTAGGTAGAAGAATTATTCATGCAAAACAGAATGATGCGAAAATTTATGCATTGGGAAAAACTGAAAATTCAGTTACTTTCAATATTGCAGATGAAACTTCCAATTCTTCTGTTCAGGAATTTTTAGATGCAAATGCAGATAATATTGATGAATCATCTGTAATTGTATTTAATTATGTTGATTCAGCAGAGGATTTGGATAAAATTGAAGCACTCAACTGCAAAGCTTTACCGGTATTTAGCAAATCAAATTCTAAAGGCGCATTTGATGTTGTTGAAGCCAAATCATCAGATGACATGATGGAATTATTGGACAATACCAAAGTACTATTGGTATTTAATGATGATATTGCTGATGAAATCGAATTTGATTTTACAAAGATATCTAAAATTATTAGTTTTGCCCCATGTGAAAATAATACAACAAAAATTTCAGATATCATTATTCCTATTAAAACCTGGCTTGAAAAAGACGGGTCATTTGTAAATGCAATGGGTGAAACTCAATCTTTCAGTGCTGTTGTTGATTCAGATGCATTAAGTGAAATCGAAATTATTGGGAGATTAAATGGTTAAACAGGTGATAAAATGAGTTATGTTTTAGCAAAATCTCAAAAGGATGATATTCATAGCGTAGGTGAATGTGGTGGAGCCGTAACAAGCATTCTTAAATATTTGCTTGATGAAAATCTTGTTGACGGGGTTCTGGCATTGCGCCCATATGATGACATTTATGACGCTATGCCTGTATTTGTAACTGATTCTGAAGATTTACTTAAAACCGCAGGATCATACCACTGCGCACCTACAATGATTGGGGACCTTATTGAACAGTTTATTGATGAGGATACTAAACTTGCCGTTACTGTTAAACCTTGTGATATGAGGGCTATGCACGAGCTTGTCATAAGACACAAAATTAATAGAGATAATATTTACTTCATCGGTTTAAACTGTGGAGGTACTGTTTCACCTATTAGCGGTAGAAAGATGATTGATTTATTCTACGAAGCAGACCCTGACGATGTTGTAAGTGAAGAGATTGATAAGGGTAAATTCATCATTGAACTTGCAGATGGTGGTGAAGAAGCAGTAAAAATCCATGACCTTGAAGCTGAAGGATATGGACGCCGTAACAACTGTCAGAGGTGTGATGTGAAAATCCCTAGAGGTGCAGATATTGCCTGCGGAAACTGGGGTGCTGAAGATGGATGGACATTCATTGAAATTAATGACGATAAAGGTCAGGAATTAATTGATGGTGCTAAAAATATAGGCATTCTTGAAACTAAATCTCCTAGCGATGCAGCTGTTGAAGCAAGGAGCAAAGTTGAAAACGTCATGATTAACATGGCTAAAAAGAACCAGGAAGCAACTTATCCGTTAGTAAATGAAATGGATGAATGGAGTCGCTGTATTGGCTGTTATGCTTGCCGCGACATCTGCCCTGTCTGTTGGTGTTATGAAAACTGTGAATTAAATAAGCCTTACTTTAAAGATGAAGCAAATATACCTCCAAGCCCGATTGCTTTTCATGGTGTAAGATTATCTCACATGAGTTTCAGTTGCTGTGACTGCGGCCAGTGTGAAGATGTATGTCCAATGGATATTCCTGTTTCATTAATTTTCGATAAATTGCAGAAAAAATACTATAATAGAACTGGTTATGTAGCTGGAGTTAGTGAAGATATCAAACCTCCTTTATACAGTCCAGAAAAAACAGAATTATAAGGGGTGGTTTGATGTCTGATGATTTAAAAATCGTAGGTTTATTATGTAACTGGTGTTGTTATGGTGGAGCAGATACTGCAGGAACTGCACGTATGCAATATCCATCAAATATTAGAATCATTCGTGTAATGTGCTCTGGAAGAATCAATCCTTCCATGATATTTAAGGCATTCCAGGAAGGTGCTGACGGAGTGTTTGTAGGAGGATGCCATATTGGCGATTGCCATTATGATGCAGGTAACTACAAATGGTCTAGAAGATCCAAAATTGTTGAAGATATTCTTGAAGAATTTGGAATTGAAAAAGAAAGATTCAGGCACGAATGGATTTCAGCATCTGAAGGAGAAAAATTCCAAAAAACAATGGAGGAATTTTATAAAACATTAACTAAACTGGGTACTTTAGAACTAGAATAATTAAAAAATAGTCCGCCATATTGTAAATAGCTATTTCATATAGCTATTTACTCTTTCTCATAATTGTCTTTCTAAGATTAGTATTTTGTTACTAATGTTAGAAAAATAGTTAAGTAGCGAATATTTGATTATTTTTCGAATTAATTAGGTCTATATTGATAATCATCATTAGCCGATAACTATTAATTATTAGCTCAGGAATTTTTAGTTATTAATTTTTCTCCATCGATATAGAAATGATTAATCAAAAAAAAAGAAAAATATATGAAACTCATATAGGTTTCTTTCACTGTCTACAATAGCTATTAAAGTTAATCTTTAATAGCTATCCACCTATTTTTATAATTTTATCTGCTAATCATCTTATAAACTGATTTTTTAAGCGTGTTTAACATATCCAGTTTGAAAAAATCGGTTTTATTTGAATTTATTTATGTTTTTTGTTGAGTTAGTGAAACGAAAATTAACGGTTCATGTTGAGATGTCTTTTTTCGCAGTTGTATGTCATTAAATATATGTTTCTTTTTTTAAAATGTAATTTAATCGACCATCTTTTTAATATTTGACACTGATTATATTGATTCAAAAGATTTTCATGGTTGGATATATATTTAATCATTCCCGGTTTGAAGTTGTGGTGATATTGGTGAGTTTTCAGCTAATTTCTAACTTAAAAAAATAAAAAGGAAAAAGAGAAAATTATCTTGTCGGGATAATAATTTCTCTTTCACCGGCAGGTTCGAATTCTCTTAATGCCCCTCTTGCAATTTCTTTTCTCGGATGTTTGAAATCAAAGGTTATGTGGCTATCTGCAAATGCGATTTTAATTAAAGGATTTGTACAGAATGCATCTCCTCTTGCCGCATGAGGTGCTTGAGCAATACCTGCATATTCAGGCTGGTGTCCTACGTTCATTGCATAGTTCGGATAGTTCGGACCTCTTAACTCATGGATTAAACCTTCATCACTTCTAATTGATAGTGAGTTAGATGCACCAGCCTGATCTTGTAAATCGTATACATAAAATCCAAGTCTTGAATGTGTCTCTTTATGTAAAAATATACTTAGATACCAGCCATTTACTCCTGCATTTGAATTTCCTGTAGCAAATGCAGTGGAACAGCCTGCAGCAGCAGATACTACTGAAGCCCTTTGTGAACCTCCAAAGTGTGTTTCTAAAAGTGTAGGAGTTTCATATTGTTCTAATCCGTAAAGGGTAACTTCAGTTGCAATGTCCCGAACAGTATCCATGCTTAAATCAGCATTACACATTCCATAATGGTCTTCTACATAGTCTTTACCATAATAGAGGAAATCGTCTAAAATATCATCTGTATATGCGGCACTTGCATATTGGGTAAATCCGACTCCTCCGGACATGTATGATCCTAACCACACCTGGTCATATAATACTGCAGCTGCTGTAATCACTTCTAATGAAATTTCACACGAGTCATCGGAAATTCTTGAAGTTTGAACGATGTCTGCCAAGGTACCGAATGATACTCCTCCGGGTTCATTAGGACCTCTTGCACGTCTTGACGGTAAGAATGACCCCATACCAATAACGTCTGCATGTTTTGCAGCATATGAAAAGTCAGCAATAGCTGCTTCTCCTGCACATAACTTATATGCATTAATAAAACTCATACCTATTTGCATTGCAGACCATCTGGAAACTGTACCTCCATCACAGGCTCTAACAACAAGTGTGGGAACTCTGCTCACCTGGTAGGTTTTATTTCCAACATAGCTTTTAAGCATTTCAGCCTGTTCTTCTGGAAACTCTTTGTTAATATCAATTAACATTCTTTTATCTAATTCATCAGCCAAATCGTCATTTCCGGTAAATATTTTAGCGTAACAATCATCTACAAGACCTGGATGCACTTCCACCATATGTTCTTGTACAACCGCACCCCCTGGTAGAGCGTGGTTAATGTTTTCCATATATTCATTAATTGTTTCCGGAGTTACTTCCACTCCTAATCTTTCTTGTAATACTGAGTGTGCAGTGTCCATTCCAACAATGATTGTTCTTTTAATGTCATCAACTAATTGCTGGATAGCTGAATTGTTACAGAAGTGTAAATCGTCACCTTCAACATAATCCTCAGTTCCAGAAACTTTGTAAGCCATTAACTGTCTTTGACCTAAAGGCACACCAATGTCGGGGTTATAAAAAGGAATGTTTCTTTCTTTAGCTAATTTTTCTGCAGAATCATTAAATTCTCTTTTTCTGGCAGATTGTTTCCATCCATCGAAACAGTAGAAACTGGTGTGGTCGTTTTCCTGATCTTCACCTTTAAATTTTTGATTTAATGCGCTTAAAAATTTTTTATTCTCTAAACCCATTTCATTCACCTAATTTCTTTTTTAAGTCTTTTGAAAATACTCCCATGCCATAACCACCTTCTGTACGTGCTGTATGAATGTTTTCTATAACTTCTAACGCTTCTTTATCTTGCCTCATACCTACATTATCTTCTCTGTATATTGTAGTAATTTCTTTAAGATAGTTTTCGTCCAAAGGAGCGCCTACATCAATCGCTTCGTCAAGTTGACGTCCCACCTGATCTTTTACATAGTAAACATGACCGTCCTCTTCGTTGAAGATATATCTTTGAAGACCATCAAACATTAAACCATTTTCATCAAGTCTTAATGAGTGGCCATGTACTGTAGCTCCTCTCATTCCGCATCTTGCAGGGTCGAAAATATCTGTTTCAATCAGTTCTTTAGAAATCTTTTCTAAATCCTGTTCTCTTATTTCGATAACCTGTCTTCCGGATAAGGTACCTGTATCCACTCCTCTGTATCTCCACATGTATGTTCTTGCCCGGTCATAGGGTTGTGCTGGAGCATTATACATTGAATCTGCAAATTGGATATATCTTACTCTAATTCCTTTAGCAGCACCGGGAGTAGGTTCAACGATACTTTTAATAATATCTCCGTCATCTTCCATTTCTTCTAATGGAGGGTGTACTGTTTTATAACTTTCACCAGGGTTTCTGTGACCTAAAATTTTAACTAATCCTTCATCAGAAACTGATCTGATTTTTTTAAATTCATGGTCGGGGTTCATGTGTTTTCTTCTATTTTCAGCAATTATTGTTTCGCCCGGACCATATTGTGCTTTATATTCCATAATTCACCAACTTAATTTCATTTAATAACTTTAACTGTTTCAGAAGTATTTGCCCGTGAATCGACTAAACCAATGTAACGTTTGTCAATAACACTTTCAAAATTATTCCCATATTTTAAATAATCTGAAATTGTGGTTTTTGTTCTTGTAAATATGCCGATTAGTATATAATAATCGCATGGCATGTGTTTTTCCAGAATCTCTTCTAAATTGTCCATAAATTCATTAAATTTGGATATGTCCACAGTAACGATTAATTCTCCAACCATTACTCGTAATTCGACATTGTTGCCTTTTACATTTATTTCTTTCCTGTCAGTATGGTTTACTACATGACCCTTTCCAGGTCCATAAAATACCTTTTTTGGAATGGACGGCCCATGAATTAGTACTCTCTGGTGTCCGTCCAATTTATAAATATCATTTAATATTTTTTCAGTAGTGTTAGGTTTTAAAAATCTATATGGGGTAATTTTAACGTCTATAACATTAATTTGTTCGGATTCATCCATAAAAACACCTTTAAAGTTTATCTTTAATTTCACCTGCAACTTTAGCTACATTTGGAATTGGATTTCTAAGGTTGTCAATAGTGCCGTATACAGTTCCGATTAATGAAGAAGTTTTTTTAACGGAAAACATTTGAGTACCTGCATCTAAACACATTGCAGCAGATGCACATGGAATTGCGGTTCCTTTTGCATGTCTTGTTACAACGTGGTTTCCGTGAAATGTTCCAGGTCCTCCTCCGCCGTAAATGGAATGTGAGAAGAAACTAAATCCTACCCCAACACCTTCTGTTCTACCATAATCCACACCTGGAAGGCCTGTTTCAAATTCCAGCATGTCATTGTAATATAATACTGTTGATGCAACTGCCTGTGCAGCTCTTGCAGCGCCTACGTTTACAATTACTGCTGCAAGTAATCCTGCTGCTGCATAAGCGTTCCATAATGCCCAATCCACTGGTTCGTACATATTATATCCTGAAGGCATTCTTTTAGCTACTCTAATGACATTGTCTTCAATTGCTCTTCCAACTAATGTTGGCATAACGCACTTCAAATTATCTACTACTTTTAGTGAAATTTGTTCGATATGATATGAACAAAAAAAATTAAAAAGTAAATGAATTATCTACTACTTTTTAGTTAGATTTGTTTTATAGTTTACGAACAAATATTACTTGTCAAATGCTCTCACTATAATCCTATAATATTAAAAAAATAGAAAGTGATATTATGGACAACGAGTTAATTGAAGAAGTACATATTATGAAAAATCACAGAGAGAGAGAACGGAGAGAATCTACAAACACGCTGTGAAAAAGTATACTGAATTTTGTGGAAAGAGTTTGACTGAACTCTTGGAAGAAGCTGAAGCAGAAGAAGACGCAGGCATAAAATGGAAAAAGAGAAAATTGAAAAGAAGACTGTTGACCTTTAGACAATATCTTCTTGACAATTTTTCATTGAATACTGTAAAAGCAATGTTCACACCCATACTTGTAATCTACAGGTATTATGAAATTGAACTTTTCGAATTGCCTCCAATAAATAAAAAAGCTGCAAACACCTCCGCACCTATACAATTTGAAGACCTGCCCGATAAGGAAATCATCAGAAATGCCGTGGATGTGGCTACACCAACAATTAAACCCATCATATTATTTATGGCATCCAGCGGTTGTGCCAGAATGGAAACACTAAACCTGACAATCGGAGATTATATTGAGGCAGTAAATGAATACACAAACGAAACCAATATCTTTGATATAATTGCGGATTTGGGAAACTGTGAAGGTGTAGTTCCAACATTTCACATCAAAAGACAAAAAACAGGAAAACATTTTACCACATTCTGCAGTCCTGAAGCAACTCTTGCAATAAACAATTACCTGCTGTGGAGAATAGACTCTTTACTTGATCGCCGTCGACTTTTTAAGGTAGACCCCAATTATTTTACACATGGATTTTCACTTGTAAATGAAAGATTAAACTTAGGTAAAGTAGGTAACTACAACCGTTTCCGCAGCCACATGCTGAGAAAGTTTCATGCAAGCGCATTGTACAATGACGGCATGCCAATGGAAAAAGTTAATGAACTGCAGGGGAAAGCTAAAAACCAAACAGATACCGCTTACTTTATGGCCAATCCTGATGATTTGAAAGAAGAATATATTCAGCATTTACCTGCACTTACCATGAGCAAGGAGATTGAAAAGATTACCGTCAAATCTCCAGAGTTTATTAAGATGGAAAAGGAAAATGCAGAGTATAAAAAACGAATGGACGGTATTGATGAAGAAATCAGACAGCTTAAAAAGGAAGTCTTAATGAATATCAAATAAAAATTATTAAGTTGAAAATGTAAATTATACATTTCAACATTTTTTCTTATTTTTTTCTAAACACCAATTTTCAAAACACCGATGATTATTTTTTAGGGTGTACAATTTAATATAAAATAACTCTTTTTACTGAATATTATTCATTAAAATAAGAATAGTAATGTTTATATATTCATTTTAACAAACTATGATTAGCCATTACTAACTGAAAGCAATTTTACGAAGTGAGAACAATTTTTCACACTCGTACAACTTTTTTTAGTACGGCTTGAAAATCAATATCTGGAGGTAAAATATCAAAAAAAGCAATGAGAAAAAAAGATCATGATAAAGGATTATACAAAAATAATTTTTCGTGGACAACGAGTTATATTATTTTTTAATATAATCCTAATGGGTCAGTAAGAAAAATAAAAATAATTAGACACGTCGCCAAACGATGTTAAAAATTAATACTTTTCAAAACTTAACCCAATATTTAGTTTATTTTAAGGAATATATAAATATTTATACATTTTAAATTAAAAGACTTATTTTACTCTAAATATCCGGCAAAGAATTGAAAACTATTTTTAACAACCTACTATTTTTATTTCAAAGACTTCTGACCCACATTGAGTTTTAGATTGTTGAATATACACCCACAAGGGAAAAATCAGGAGACAAAACATAATGTGTGAAGTAATTAAACCCAAGCCCAATGAAATAATTATTTTCAATAATTTCAGGGCACTTGAAGAATGTATTGCTGAAATTCAGGAAAACGAAAACATTCAAAGTGAAAGGGAATTTTTCAAGTCATACAGGATCAAGATAATGAAACTTGATTAACACCAGACGGATGAACTACATTAAAACATTAACAGGAGTCTTAATTATGATTGAAATGAAAGACATTGACGGAGAACCTCACATAATAGTTCCAAAAAACATATGGGACAGAATGTGGGATTTATTTAATAAAATTGAATCAGGTGAATAGTATGAATAGCTATTCACCATTTTCAAAACATTGCATTAACGGAGATGATCAAATGACAACCACCGTTAATCAATTCCAAGATAATTACCATGGCATTTTAACTCACAATGGTGAAATTAAAGTTGCCAAATGTGATGTAGAACAAACAATCCTCCATATTGATGACAATGGAACTGTATTGGTTATGGGTAGAGAAAAAGCATACGTTACTCAAATTCATGCAAAGCTATTGTCATTAATGCACTATGCTGCTGAAGGGGATATTGGATTTGTAAAATTCAGAAGAGGTGAAGCTTTCATTGTAGGATTTAGGAAAAATAAAGGAGCTCGTAAAAATGTCTAAGCCAGCTAGATTATATCCTAAACCTGAACCGCTGAACGTCAATCCCAGATTAATTTTAATTGGCAGCATATTATTTGCTTTAGTCATAGGTTGGATTGGAATTGTAACAAGTACTGTAGGATTATAAAAGGTGATAAAATGGTTAAAGCCGAAATTATAGAAAGTCCAGAAGTTTCTAAAGAAACCGGAATAATAGCTACCGATAATGTTCCAAATGTTGATGTAGCTATTGAACAATGGGACGCTTATCAAAAACTCTGTAAAGGATTATTAAATGAAACAGATTATCAGGAAATTATTGTAAAAGAAAAAGATGAGAACGGAAACTATGTTAAAGTGAAAAGACACTTTAAGAAGAAATCAGCATGGCAAAAGCTATCACGTGCATTCAATGTTGACACCCACATTGTTGACCGGGACATTGAAAGAACAAAAATGGGAAGAGTAAGAGAAGCTTACTATTGCGTTAGAGCAACATTACCTAATGGCCGTAGTGTTGAATCAGATGCATTATGTTCCCGTTCAGAAAAAGGAAAAGATAAAGTGAGCAATCACACTATAATGTCTACTGCAAAGACACGAGCAACCAACCGTGCAATAGCTGAACTGATAGGTGCTGGAGAAGTTAGTGCTGAAGAAATGACAGCTGAAAAAGTGATAGCACCAAACCAGTCAAAATTTCTAAAAGAGGATAAAAACTAAATCCTCTTTAATATTTTTAGGAGATAATTGAAATGAGTTTCGAAAACACAAAACAAACTATATTCACAGGTACAGAACTAGATTATGAGGAAATTGTAGATATTCCAGAAGGATATGAAAAAGCAGAATTGAAAGATTTTGAAGATGGAACATTAATCACCGGCAGGCCTGAAATGGCTTCAGTTTCATCATTCACTTTCGATGATGACGGTGAAGAAAAAACCGTTAACAGATTCAAAGTATACATCTTCCAGGATGCTGACCAATTATATGTTGAAATCAATGTTAATCTTAAAAATGATGGAGACATTCACAAAAACGTTAAAAAAGGAAGTGTGTTATTTGATTTCTTAACCAGTATTTTTGAATTGGAAAATGCAGGTTCAGTTGGTAAATCAAATATTCTCAGAAATGTTGATCTTTCCGAATACCGTGAGTTCGTAAACAGATTATCTGAGATGACAATTCAAGTCAAAGAAAGATCCGGAACCTACATATTCTACAGTTTCATTGTGAGGGACGTTCAGGTATAAGGTAATTAAAATGAGTGAAGGAAGTTCAGCTATACAAATCAAAAAAGCTATTGGTAATGTTTATAAACCGGATTATGAGTTTACATACTTTAAAAACATTATCAGTGCTTTCTATTTGCAGGGTACAGACCCCGAAGTGGTTGAAAAGATTCTTAGAGAATTATACAACCACCTTCCTTCTCATGAGAAAACATTGGATGAAATCATCAAACTCTTCGAGGACATTTATCTTGGTGAGGAAAATCCAAATAGTGGAATAAAAGGCATTGAGAGGTTCATATCAGATAACTATGACAAAAAGACCAGTATATTGGTAGGGCGTGAATTGAATAGGGCAATCATACCATATGATACCAATAAGATTTACAAACTCCAAACTGGCTCAAACAAATATATCGTTATGGACTACAGAAAAAATGAAGTCACTACACAGACTATAGAATGGAAAAAAGGAAATGAAGTGGCCGATTATACAAGAGTATTGCTTTGCTATCCGTTACAGATTACAATACATGACAATCCAATAAGTGAAGCCGGAAGAACATTCAGCATTGAATGGAAGACAATAGAAGGAGGGCATTTCCACACTAAAGACATGAACATTGTTGAAATGGAACAATACTTAGTGGAACATGGTTATGTTCTCTCACGTTACCAATTAAAGGAAGTACTTCCAGGTATAATTCAAATAGCTATTGAAAACGATTTGGCAATCATGAAAACAGATATAGAAACACCAGGTTTCTACTATAACAACGAAACCAAAAGCCTGACAATAGTTGAATTTGAATTGAATGACACTGACATTAACAAAATGAATATGGCATTGGATTTGATTGAAGATTTAAGAAATTACTTCATAGGTCAGGAAGGAAAACTGGCAACAACACTAAAGCATGCAATGATAGTTCCTTTCGGATTTGCCAAAAAACAGATGGGATTGCCGTTGGAGAACCTGATTCCGTATATGTTCCACTTTGGAAAAGGTGGAAGTGGTAAGACAACTCTTGCCCGTATTGGGACTTACTTTTACGGTGAACCTGACAGCGAAACCGATATTGGCGGATCTGAATTTGATACCGTTCCAAGAATTGGTGCTCAAATATCCAAATCCACTTTTGGAAAGATCATCAATGAACCTGTAGGTGTGTTCAACTGTAAAAGCTGCACAGAAACATTGAAAACCTGTGTGGAAAGGACAAATGCAAGACGCAGATACGAAGGAAGGAACTTAGCTATAATCCTTGCATTATCTACTTTGTCTTTCACATCCAACAGTCCGTTGCCTAATGTCGAAGGGTTGACAAGAAGATTTGTTCAGCTAATGTATACTCACAGTGAGAAAAAACAGATGATGAAAAAAAGGAATTCATGGCACATTTCCAAATGGACTCTCCTAAAGATTGTCTGTTTCATCATTTGAAGTATCTTGCAGACTTTGTAGTAAACGAAATAAACGAGGATATAGAACTGTTAAGATTACCCTGGCAGGAACTAAGCAATGAATTAATATTAAGAGCATACAGTACCTGTGGCCGTGAATGTCCGAAATGGCTATTGACATTTACTGAATCAGTAACACCTGAAGGATTGGATGAAGAAGAAATAGAATATTTAAGGATGTTTTTCATTGAAGAGATTAACAAACACAACAAAAGCATTAAAGTCTATTCAGCTGAAGACGGATATCCAATTAAATATCATGACTATTTCACAGATTCAGTTAAAGACTCAAATGACTTTTACGAACGTGTCTTTAACATTATCAATGAGCGTCTGATACCTTATATGGTGTTGCATCATGGACGTGACGGCCTTGACTATGTCTGCTTTACAAGCGGTCTTAGGAAAGCATTGGAAAATGCAAATGAAGTATGCTATAACATAAAAAGCATTGCTGAATTGCTGGGTTGGGAATATAAAACTGTTAGAATACCAGAATCCACAAAGGTTATGGTTGTTAGGTTTGATAAGTTTTTAAATTTCCTATATCCTAATTTAAGTGAAAAGGAGGTCAATCAATAAAGTAACTTGTGATGTAACTTTTGCAAAAAAATGTAACCTGAGACCCCAAGTTACTTCAGTGAAAAAATTCCAAGGATTATTAGCTCTTTATTTTTAGATTAAAGCTATTTAAATTCATTTTATTTTTTTACATTTTGAAGTAACTTGACCCTCCCGGTGAGGGGATCTATGGTAGTGAAAAGTAGTTGGGATTGTTAAGTTACAAAGTTACAAAGTTACTATATTTTGATAAGTTACTAAGTTACTTTAGAATAACGAGCTGATAAAAATGTTTAGATGTGATTGTTATCCAAACCATGAAATATGTAAAAACAAAAACACCTGTGAATTCTGGATACCATTAAATCAAAAACTCAAACAATTAAATCAACAGATATCATATGAGTTGAATGCATTAGAAAGCCTAAATCAAAGAAAAAAAGACTACTTCAAAATACTGTCTGAAATTCAACAGGAAAGATATACTGAAATATTAGCTATTGACGGAAGATTAAAAAGAGTACCAAAAAAGAATGTGAGAGGTGAAGCTATATTAAATCCTGATGATGTACAAGTCGGATTGAATTTTAATGTCATATCTAAAGAGATAACAGACACAGAAACAATAATTCATGAATTAAGAATCAGAGAAAAGAATATTTTAAAGATATTAAAGAAACGAGCTAAAAAATAAGAATAATCATGATGATTAAATTAATATATTGTCCCAAACATCTATTAATTTATCATCTCCAACATACAACAATTCATCAATTTCTTCATATTCTAAATTGGTATATATTGAAGTTATCTCATTTATTTTTAAATCATATTCAACAACATTATAATTTCCATAAATATAAATATAATTATCTTTTTTTAACAGACTATTTACTTCAATTTTTCTACATAAATCTTTAGAAATAAGATCTAATTCAAATGTATCCAAATTAAATCTATATAATCCATTATATTCAGAATTTGAATAAAAATAGAGATAATTTTCTTCTGCATAATATCCTCCAAAATCCAAATCCCAACTGTTAAAAATTGTTAAGTCCAAATATTTATCTTCAAATTCAACTATTCTATGTAAACTACAGTCATAACCTCCCATATGACATAAAGTTGTTATAGCATATACTTTATCATCATATTCAAATATATACTCAAAACTTCCGAATCCCATAACTTCTAGACCGTCATTTGTATTCTTATATATTACACCACCAAATTCCCCATGATTTTCACATATTATTGTTCCTAATTTTGTATCGAATTTTCTCGAATAAATATGGTCATTCATTGTAATAATACTTAATTTGTTATTTTCTTCAGATAGATAACACTCATGCCCCTGACCATAAATTGTATAATCTTTTCCATTTACTCTTAAATTATCAAACATGAGATTAATTTTTTTCAAATCAGAAATACTTTGTCTCTTTACGATTTTATTTTTATTTAAATTATCTTCATAAAAATCTTGTCTTGAAAAATAAAATACTTTATAATCTTCATCACGTGGATATTCACGTATTTTATTTGGAAAATTAAGTTTTGGATATTTTTCATCAAACATATGAATTTCCATAATATTCCTCCCTTATTAATTTTTGAGTAATTTTAGCTAAAATATCCTTTCTAAAATTAATCAGCATCCGCTTCCCGAAATATAAGTTCCCCTCCGCATTTAGGACATGGCATCTTTTTATTTAAGTACAAATTAATTTCATTACAGCAGTTAGGACAATTAGCTTTTTTTAAATTATTGCGTTGATTTTCAATAACATAAACTGTATTAATGCATCTTTCTAATTTTTTATTTAAAAATTCAATTTTTAAATCAAGCCCCAAATCATCTACACTCATCCTATGAATCCAACATTTTATTTTAAAAGATGTTGAAGACTTTTTTCTTTCTTCATTTTCTATTAATTCCTGTAGTTCCTCAATTTTTTTATTCACATTATTATTAATACCTTCTTTTATGAGTTCATATGCTTCTTTGGAGTAACTGCCAACTTTTAATATAGTATACACTTTAACATATTTATTGCAATGACTACAATATGTTTCAATTATCTCTCCTTTAATTTCTGATTTTTTATCCCAGTCTACTGTTGCCTTACAGAAAGTATAATCAATAGTTTCTCTTAAATCAGCATCATAATAAAATAATCTTGTATTATAAACCAATTCAAAATCACATTCACTACACTTATACACAATCATATAACACCTTTTAGTTAATTATTTTCAATGCTCTGAAAAGGATTTTCTGATATTGAAAACTTCATTTAATTGAATTAAGAATATTAATATTATTCTCTTGAACAATAATTGTTTTAAATGAAAAATATATTTTTATATTGTCAATTTTTAGATATTGATTTTTATCAATTCTTTTTTTGATTTTAGAAATCATTGTATCGTAAAGATAAAATTTAGTTATTTACTCGAATCATTTAGTTCGATTAATGATTTATAAAGTAAACTTCTTAAATTCTTAACATCTTTTTGTAACTCTTTAATATTCTTTATGAATTTACCTTTGGCTCTAATGAGTTTATTAGTCATTGGAGGAATTTTATCATATATTTCAATAACTTCATGCATTTGTTTAGTAGTGGTGTTTAATACTTCAATATGTGCTTCAATTGATTTTTTCATGTCTTGTCTAGTATTATCATCCATATATTCTCCAAATAACTCTAATGATTCTATTAAACCATTTATCCCCTCGGAATAATGGGTTAATAAATCATTTTTTTTATCTTTAAATTCAATGGATAATTCATTTAAAATATCTGCAACAGAATTTGAATATATTTTATAAGATTGAATATTGTCTTCCTTCGGCGGATTAATATTTTCAAAGTCTTCATTTAAACTATTAAATAATGCAGATAATTCTTTAGAATCATTTTCAACTTCCTTAAAATTATTAAGTGTACTCTCAATTAACTCAAACATTGATTTTTCTTCACTTTTCTCTTCTTTTTCAAATTTTTTTGTCGGTTGAGGTTCTTTATTATTTTTTTCTATTGCTAATATTCTTAAGTTATTTTCAATCAATTCTTCAAATTCATCTAGTGAAGAATATTCAAAATAAAGCCCTTCATCTGAAATATCATTTTTGAAGTTCAATATTTTTTCAAGTTGTTTAGGGTCGATTTCATCGGGAGCTACAGGCAATTTTGAAAAATAAAACATTACTTCCTTACCATTTTTCAAAGCATTTTCAAATTCTTGTTGGGTTCCTGATTCATGAGTTTTGGTAGGGGTTCCGAATCTTTTCCATAAAATT
The DNA here is from genome assembly GCF_030539875.1 of Methanobrevibacter sp. Lineage (NCBI taxonomy): Archaea > Methanobacteriati > Methanobacteriota > Methanobacteria > Methanobacteriales > Methanobacteriaceae > Methanobrevibacter > Methanobrevibacter sp. Next base: position 15,338 of record NZ_JAUNXI010000013.1, on the reverse strand, counting down.
CCTATAAATAAATCATAATCTCCAATATTTTCATCGATTACTTCTTGTGCTTCTAAGCCTGAACCAATATCTGATCTTACATCCTTTTTGAGTTCAATTAAATCAAATTTTGAAAATCCTGTTCCTCGATAATATTTATTCATATTATTAATAATTTTTTTGATTATTTCTCTTTCCGGGTTAACATCGCTTGGCGCTCCAATAAAAACACGTATAATATTGTCCATTTAATCACCATTTGATTTTATAAATTCACCTTTTATACAAATAGATAATTCCATAAATAACATATATCTAAATTCTTCAATTGTTTGGTAATGTTTAATTATGCCAATGTTTTTTTATTTCATTTTCAAAATTTTTTACTTGACTAAATTGTTCTATTTCATCTTGAGTTTCTAATCTAAATTCTCTTTTAGAAATATACAGACCATCATAATTTTATTAATATTATCAAAAGATGAAGAATGTTATTTAACATTCTCCAAATAGTTTTTAGATACCCACAACAGTTATTCGTTCTTCTCTTTTGAATTGTTTGTCAAAAGTTACAAGAAAATCAATATTGTACTCAAGTACAGTTACAATCATGCTTGAATCCGTATAACTTAATTTTCCATTGAACTTTTTAAATACTTTAATTGTCTTTGTATTGTAATTAGGTATCTCATGTTCATTTATAATTTTAAAATTATCTATCATGAAGTTATACAAAGTTTCTGCTTTATTAGAATCTCCTTTAAGGTTAACTACATTTACAACTTCTTCTATTACATTATCTCCAATGTAACATTCTTCAGATAATAAATCTGTAAGTTCTAAGGCTTTACTTTTATTACTATCATTATCTAACGCTAATGCAATTATAAATGAACTATCAAAGAAATATTTACTCATTTTCGATAAACCTCTTTTTTCAGTTCTACACTATTTGTAACTTCCTCCGTTTTCACAATACCAATGATATCATTTAGTTTGACTTTGTTTCTGAAGTTAACTTCTGGTTGCCCATCATCAGTTATACCCCATTCCACAATTGTATCATTATCAATATCAAAAGCTTCCCTTACTTCTTTTGGTATAGAAGTTTGAAAATTTTTGTATATTTTGGTATTTGCAATCATCATAAGTTTCTCTCCACATTATATCATTTTTCATATTTTAAATCAATCATATAAGGTTTTCTACATCTTAAATAAATAAATCTTCTTTGTCATTTTATCATCGCTGGCATTAAAACAAAAGGAAGTTGTTCTAGTGCTATTTATTACATATATTTTCTGCCACATATAAACTTATCTGTTAATAAAAAAATTTATGATATCATTTAAGTAACAGAATTTAGAAAAATTTAAAAAAATAATGGATATCATAAAATATTATACTTTTTATGATTAAGAAAAAACATGATAATAATGATAATTCCTAGTATTTTACTTCAATTACTCTAAAAACATCTAATTTTTCCATTCTAAATTTATAAATCTTTTAGTTTCAATAAATCTATTTATTCAAGTTTCATATATCATGTTTTGGTTTAAATCGCATTTTATGTTAAAGATTTACTTCAAAATAAATTATCATGAGGAGTACCATTTATCCACATTAACTCTTTTAGTTTGACTTTCATTAGCTATTTTTTCATAACCACCCGTAAATGCCACAACACAATCATCGTGAATAGCTTCATTTGGATAAGCTGTAATTTTTTCTAAAAATTCCATGGCCCATTTTTTCGTAAACCCTGTTCTATCCTTTCCAACAAGGTAGATTCCATTCAATTGAATATCTGATGAAACTCTTCTTGCACGGTCTACTTTATTCTCTCTTGAGTTACCAGTACCTGTAGTGAATCCTCTTCTTGTTAACTCATCAATAATTAATAATCCGAAGTTTTTACCGGTGCTTCCATCGAGTTCAATATACTGTACATCTGACTTGTCACGTGCTGCAGTGTTGATAATTTCATTAATCAAGTTTCGTGACTCAAGCTGAAATTCATATGAATCCAAAATGTAAATGTTACCGTTTAGATCTTTAGCCAGCAGAACTCCTGCAGTAAAATCCGGATCACTACATTTAAGTTTATCATCGTTTAATACTTCAGTTGCAGCAAGATCCCAATACCTGATAACTCTAACGATTGGTATTTTCATGTATTCATCATGAGAGATTATGTGGAAGTCTGATTCATCAAATAGCTGACCTTTAACTGAAGCATACCAGTTACCGTTCATTAACTGTTCCCTTGTAACTCTATCAAGTCCCATTAGGTATTCTTCATAGTCTTTTCTGTCCAAATAAATATTATCTAAATAACTGGAGCTGATGAATCTTATTTGGTCTTTATCTTGGATGTCAGTATCTATTTTTTCAATGAATCTTTCACGTACCCATTTGTTTCCACGCTTACCGGGATTACTTGAGCACATTAACTGTGTCGGAAGTTTATTGTCTTTTGTTTTCCTTACTCTTGAGCGCATATAGATATATTTGAATCTTTCCAATTGTGTTAACTCATCAATACCAATGAACTGGTATTCTGAACCCTGATACGTATCTAAGTCATTAATGTTTCTTAAATATCCAAAAGTTAGTGAATTGCCGTTTGGAAATGTCCATGAATGTTCTGTTCCATCCCACTTTGGTTTGATGCTTGGATTATTTTGAATTTCCTTTCGATTTAACCATTGGCTAGCCTTATGAATTAAAGCTCCTTTACGCTTCAAGTCAGATAAAGTACGTCTCAAGATTAATGCATGGTATTCATTAACATCGTCCTGAACATAAAATAATGCTCTCATTAACAAGCTGGTTGATTTGGAACCTCCTGCAGCTCCACCAATCAACACTTCCTTTTCAGTAGCTAAAATCATTTCTGCTTGCTTTGGAAATGGATTGAATGGTATATATGGGTTTTCATATACACATTTCTGAAGAATAGCTTTATCTTTAGCATCTAAATAGAATTTGCCGTTTTCATCATACATTGTTATCATCTATTTGTTTTGCAAGAACTTCTATCTCATTCATAATGTCTTTTTGTGAAAGCTCTATTTTCTTATCTTCTAGTTCAAGAACTCTGTTTTTAAATAGCCTATCCATTTCATCTTTGAATAGTTTGTTTTTAGCTTCAAATGCTCTTACAGATAATTCTAAATATTTGACTTTTAATTCAGCTATATCGAGTAAATATCTCGGTAGACTTTTTTCATTGGCGATGTGTCTTATTTCCTGATCTATTTTTGCAAAGTCGATTTCAATGTCTACAGCATTTTTAGTTATCTTGTCAAGATTGTCAAGGCCTGTTTTAATGTCTGTGACCTGTTGCTGAAGGATTGTATCAATAGCTATGTCAATATTGTCTTGATGAACATTATTGTCTGTTATTTGCTTTTGGCTAATGGCTCTCTTTGTTAATGCTTCTTTATCTCTTGCTCTTGGGTCTTTGTCTTTGTCTGTTAAATTATATTTCTTTTTGAATCTTGAAAATGATGCTCTGCTTACTTCGAATTCATGTTCTTCTGCCAGCCATCTTCTGACGCTTTCATCTGTTGCTCCAGATGTTTTCATAGCTATTATTTCATCTAATAATGTTTCAAGAAAATCATTTTTAGTCAGATTTAGATTTGCTTTGAATTTCCTGTATGTAATGTCTGCTACATCTCTTTCATATTTTGTTTTTAGAAGTTCTCTGACTTCGTTGTTGCTCATTCCTTTTCTGCAGCAGTTTATTATTTCCTGTTCGTGTTGTTCTAGAAAATATATGATGTCTGAATTTCCTCGACCCATAGTGATGGTACTCCTATAAATCTCTTAATTCTCTTTCCAGTTCTTTTTTCCTTGCTTCAATCAATCGGTATTCTGTTTGCTTGATGATTCTTTCAAAATCAGGATTGGTGTTTATTAATGCTAAAGTGTCTTCTGCATTTCCCATAGCTATTAGTTTTGCTCCAAGTTCATATGCGTCCTTGTGGGTGAAGGTTGAGTCTTCAACAATTTTTTTGAGAGTTATTTCCACTCTTGCACTAATATTGGTTTTTTCAGGTAACATAATATATAATTTTATTATATATTATATATAAAATTATATTATGTAAAAAATATAAAAGTAATAATAAATTTTATTATTACCTTTTACAATCAAAAATAGTTTTTGTTAAGAGTTATATCCTGGAGATATATTTTTTGAAGTATTTATTACTCTTCTTTATCCATTTGATCAAGTTCTTTTTGGAGGTCTGCAATTTGCATTTCTTTGTAGAATCTTTCGAACCTTCCGGTTTCAATAAGAAAAGCTGAAACTTCAAGAGCATCTCTATAGGTATAATTAGACTCTTTGATAATTTGCTTTTTGTCTTCATCCATATAGGATGAGGTATTATTTATATTGGCCATACGTATTACAACCTGTATATAATAATTAATATAATATTTTATTATTACTTTTATATAAAAGTATCAATTATTATACTTTCAACATCACAACTTTAAGAATAATTGTTTTATTCTTTTGAATTAAAAATCTCTTCAAATGTTTCAAAATTATCAACAGGATAATAATCAACTTCTAATTCTTTAAAATGTTTTTTGGCACAGTCAATTTTATAACACTCTTCCCCACGTAATTTATCACAATCCACATTCGACTTAGTTTCAATGACAAAATATGAATTTTCAGCATCTTTTTGCACACAAATAGACCAATCAGGATTATATGTGCCGAAAGGAGTGTCTAATTTATACCAATTAGGTAATTTTGCATAGAATTTTATTCGATTATCAATTTCTAATTTATTTGCAAATTTTACTTCACCACCAGAATCATAAAGAAGATAATCATATAATGATTTTTTATCCTCCATTGAAATAGCTTGGCTAGTATACGTATAAATTTTCTTTTGTTTAAACAAATTTTTGTCATAATACTTTTCTGTTTTACTATAAACAATATCTTTAATTTTCAATTTTCTCATTACTGAATTGATAATTTTAGTGGCTCTCTTAATATACTCTTCAGGATTTTCAATGAAAATATTTAACGTTCCACTCTTTTTTAAAATTTTAGCAATAGTGTCTCTAGTAACATCAGTGTTCTTCTGAAGAACATCGAGAATATTTGGCAAATTATCATAATTCGGCTCTATAACAATTGATTCTCTTTCAATATTATCAAAAGTAACTCCAAAATAACCCATATCTAATTTACTGTTTGTTACTTCAACAAGAGACTTAATATTATTTAAAGATTGCATTTCTTCACAACATAAATCTATTAACTCTTCAGTATTTATTTTAACACTATAAAATGTTTTATATTTGATTTTATCCCAAAGTTCATCAAATTCTTTAAGATTAAATATATCATCATTAATTTTTATTTCTCTGCGCTCATTTGCATCTTTGACAAAACTCACTGAATATTTTAATAATACATCATAGATTTCATCATAAAAGTCCATAAATTCTACCGGTATCTCAATAAGTTCATTATGCTCTAAAGAATATTTTAATTCATTTTCCAATTCACCATTTTCATCAATGTAGTTTTTTTCTTTGAAAAATTCAAAAATCTTTTTTGATTGATCATAATTTAAAGAATATTTATTGCCCTCATAATCTTCATAGCTTAATCCAACAAAGGAATTTTCTTTAATAACACCTAATTCATATCCTTCTTTCATTAAATCATCTTGTAATGCTTTAGCAAATGAAGAATAACTTTCATTAGCCATAATGGTCAATATATTTATATTTTCATCATGAACTCTTTCCCCATTTTGATTTACACATAAACGAAGCCCACGACCTATTTCTTGATGTTTTTTCAAATCTGATTTTGTAGGATTTAAAGTACATATTTGGAATACATTTGGATTATCCCATCCTTCTTTTAATGTAGTATGTGAAAAAATAAAACGCAATGGGTGGTCTAAATTTAAAATTTCTCCTTTAGATTTCATTATTAAATCATAAGTAGTGATATCCTTTTGACCTTTTCCATTAGTATCGACATATAACCCATTACCATCTTCGGAAAAATATCCTTGATGAAATTTTTTAACATTATTAACATCCAAATATTCTTGTTTTAAATCTTGATAATAAGGGTCCGAGATTAGTTTTAAATATTCTTCTTCGAATATATCTGCATAAATTCCATTAATATAGTCATTTTTATTTTTTTTATCTTGAAAAATTCTATATTTATCAACTTTATCAATGAAAAATAAACTTAAAACCTTTATTCCTTTTTTATTTAATTCTTTTTCTTTATCTAAATGTTTTTTAATTGTTTGTCTAATTTGAACTCTTTTAATATTTAAATCATCAATATCTTCATTATTTGGATTAACATCCATCACTTCTATTTTTTTAACTAAATTTAATTGAAAAGCATCAATTGCATCTAATTTATAAATTAGATTTTTATTATCTTTTGGTGTAGCAGAATATTGTAAAGTACATAAAGGTTCCAAATAATTAATTGCTTTTTTACTTTGTTTACCACTGGCTGTAGATTGAGGTTCATCAATAATAACTAAAGGTTTAGTTGCTTTTATTAAATCAATTGGTCTTTTACCGTTTAAATCATCATGAGGTTTATATATAATATTTGTCTTTGTTTCATCATCAAAATCCCTATTGAATGCAGAAATATTAATTATCATTATTTGAATATTATCTTTATTATAAAACTCAAAAATCTTTGACAGATTCTTACTGTCATAAATAAAATAATCATAGTTGACATTCTCAAATAAACGTCTAAAATGATCTTTAGTGCTTTCTAATGTTTTATATACTCCTTCTCTAATAGCTATACTTGGAACAATAATAATAAATTTTTTAAAATTATATTTTCTATTTAATTCTAAAATAGTTCTTAAATAAACATAAGTTTTCCCCGTACCAGTTTCCATTTGTATTGTAGCATCCAACCTATTTGTTAAATCTATTTTACTTATCAAATTGTTATGTTTTTGAATATTTAATAAGTTTTCACGAATTTGAGGGGATTTTAATTTTAATTGATTACCTACACCACTGATTAAATTAAATTTAGAATCAAAGCTTCTTTGTCCGGAAGAAATAATATTCACATGGGATAATTCATCTTGACCTTGAAACAAATTAACTGTTGAGTCTATCGCATTTTTTTGATAGGTTAAATTAGGATTAAAGTGTAATTTAATCTCTTTGTTTTGCATAATACCTCCTCCTCATAATGTTTTAAATAAAGCTATATCATATTTCAATTTTTCTTTAATGTTTGATTTAAGTGAATCATCTGATTTAAAACATTTTTCTAAAAATATTACGCAAGTGTCAGGATTACACTCATCAATAATTTCATTTGAAATATTTTCATCAACATTATCTTTTAAACAAACAATGTATTGTCCAGAATTTATTGAAAATAGGTTTTCTTGAATTTCCTTTATAGGAATCGATAATTCTAACCCTTCTTTTATTAAAATTTCATACAAAATATCAAATTTGTTTCGACCAGGCAAAATATTATTTATATTACTATCTAATGCATCATACAAACTTTCTAAAGGTTTTTCTTTATCTAAATTAGGTTGCCATAAAGAAAAATTTGAAGAATCTAACTTAAACACTTTAAACCCAATATCCAAATTTTCATTTTCTGAATTTTGAATTATTTTTTCTCCAGCGAGATTTATTCTCTCTTTAGATAATTCAACATCAAAATGTGGTTTATCCAAACCATCTAAAAAATTAATAGCATCTTTAGCATATTTGTCATTAGCTCTTTCTTGAACTATTTGTTTAGGTATTTGCACCAGAATAAAATTATTATTAGTGCCTTCTTCTTCATTCAATTCCATTACTGCTTGAGCAGTTGCTGCAGATCTAGAAAAGAAATCTAAAATTGTTGCATTTCCATTTGTTGAATATTTAATTAATTTTTTAATTAATATCACTGGTTTAGGGTATTTAAATAAATCTTTATCAAACAGAGCTCTTGCATCTTTGGTGCCCACCTCATTTAAATATGGATTTTTATCTTCATCGTCATCGTCAGAAGTAGTTGCAAATAAACTATTAACTGGATTATATAATGATTTTAATTCGTTTTTATATGTTTTAAATATGAATCCTCTATGTCCGTCATCTTCCTCTTTAAATTTAATTTTCCCAGATTCAATATATTTTTTCATAGTATTTTTACTAAAGGACCAGTATCGACCTTCAGGAGGATAATCTACTTTTTTTGTATATGGATTTTCTATAGGGAAATATGTTGAGTCACTACCACTTTTTGCACTAGGATCGCTAGATTTCCAATCGCCTAAAGAATCGTTATCAGGATTTTTATAATTTGAAAATTCTTTTTTTTCACCATTTAAATAAATTTTATCAATATTCTTTGCATAAATTAAAACATAATCATGTTGTAAGTTAAAACCGGTATTTTTATCAGCAGTAGTAGTTTTTGTTTTACGTATAACTTCACCAACATAATTTATTTTCCCAAATATTTCGTCACAAATCTTTCGTAAGTTAACCATTTCATTTTCATCAATTGTAATGAAAATTAAACCATTTTCTTTTAATAAATCTCTTGATAATAAAATACGTGGAAAAATCATATTAAGCCAATCAGTATGAAATTGGGGATTAGATTTTTTATTTACAAAGAATTCCGAATCATCAAGATTATCTTCTGATTGTTCAATTAAATCAGGACAATCTTTAATTATTACCTCATCTCCATTATTGTATGGACAATCAATATAAATCATATCTACTTTATCAGTATAGTTATCCCTTAATATTTTCAATACTCTTAAATTATCTCCTTCAATGAAAATATTTTTTGTATCCTCCCAATATTTGCTTTCATTTATACTTGGCCTTAATGTATCATATGATTCTTGTTTTAAACAATTATAACATCTATTTTTCCCATACCAAGTGAATCCATAATGTTCTTCATCTTTAATTAAATCTTTACTCAATAAACTTTTTAATTTCTCAAAATTAAGAACATCCTCTTCAAAAACCTCAGGAAATATTTGTTTTATCTTATCAATATTTCCCTGTACAAAATCTTTATTTTCTCCGGTGATTGATGATTTCTTCAAATTAATGTATTCAAATGATAGTAAAAACATTAAAAAAGCATATAATTTAAAAAATAAAAAAATGCCGAAGGCTCTTTATAAATATAAATCTATTGATGCCAATGGATATGCTTTTGATTTATTAGAAACAGACCTAATATTTTTATCCAATGCAAATAATTTAAATGATTTATATGAAGGCGAAATTTTTTATGATAATGAAGAATTACTTTATAATAGATTCAAATCTAACGGTTTGCCTTATTTTATGAAAAAAACAAAATTTAACATTAATCAAAAAGAACAAATAAAAAATTCTAAAAATCCTTATTTGGATACAATGAAAATAATTTATGAAACAGACGATAATATTAATTCCAAAATTTCGTTTAATGAATTTAATAATGATTTATCTAATTTCATTTTAGGCATGTCCGATGATATTTTAAAAAATGGAAATATTGCCCGTAAAGAAAACACTTATTTAACTTGCTTTTCTGAAAATCAGGATATAAAATTAATGTGGGCACATTATACTGACAATAATAAAGGAATTTGTATAAAATACAATATTAAGGATTATGAATATTTAATGCATGTATGTTACCCAATTAAATATGAGGATGGATATGATTACACTGAAGAATTATCCAATTTTAAAGAACATATGTATAAACTTGCATTTGATCCATATTTAAGAAAGGAAACAGACTGGAGTTATGAAAAAGAGTGGAGACTATTATTTAATCATGAAATTTTTTTAAGAAATGCATTGAAACTTGGGGATAAATATTTTCTCAAATTGCCAAAACCTTCTGCTATATATTTGGGCAAAAGAATCAGCAGCGAAAATAAACGGAAAATATTTGATATTTGTAAAAAAAGAGAAATTTCACTTTATCAAATGGAAAAAGATTCACGTGAAGCTAAACTTTATGAAATTGAAATTTTAAAATATTCTGAAAAAAGTTCGGAAAATGAATTATTTATTGTAGAATCTATTAAAAATAAGACATGTAAATCAATTATTCGTGATTATTTTTACTATCCTATTTTAAGAAACATAGATATAGAAAAAAGATTTTCAAAAATTATTGACTCATTTAATAAATTAACTGATGAAGAAATACAATTCTTTTTAGAGGAACTATTATTTAAAAATAATATTTATCCTGTGTTATATCCCTATTACACTAATGTATTATTATTTTTGATAAAATTATACGATAATAAATCATTTAATCACATAACTACTATTGATGGATTATCTATTGAAAAAAACTTAGAAAAATGGATTGGATATTGTATTTCAAGTTTCTATAATAAAAAAATTGTAAGATATTTGATTTTTTTTGAAAGATTATTCATGAGATTTTATAATCGTTATGTTATTCTCTCTGATAAAGAAAAAGAGAGTTATGAACGAGAATTATTTAACTATAACTTAAAAAATAACTATGTTACCTTAATCGAAGATGATACTTCTGATGAATCTAAGTTAATGCATCCATTCACAAATGAAAATCAAAAAGAGTTAATTAGAAATAATATTTTAGATAATATCCAAAGAGTAATTGATTTATTTTATATTAATGGTCACTTCGATGAAGATGGATGTTATGAAGAATATCTAAAATTAAAATTAATTGTTGAAAAAATAGAAAGTAATACTAAATCACGTTACCAAGAAATTTTTTTAAATTCAAAAGACCAGTACATTATTGGTTATGACAATTTATTTAATAAATCATATGATATCCAATTAGAGAACACTGGACTCTTTTTAACACTGAACAAACATATTTTACAATTAATATCTCCTAAAGATAAGATGTTATTTGAGATTTTAGGAAAAATTAATTATAATCATGAAATCACAAAATTCATCTTTGAATGTTGTAATGAATTGAATATACCATATAAAGAAGACATTATGATAAATATTAATGATTATTTTAATCCTAAAACCAATCCATATATCCTTTATAATAATTTAAAAATCAAATAAGGTGGTTTGTTTTGGTTCAATATATCTTATTACTTCTGTATCAATTAGATTATCATCTTCCTTAAGATGTCCAAGCAGCAATGGTGATTTCTCATCATGCAATTTTATAACATTTTTTGGAATTTCAGGTTTTCGATTGGCGTAGCAATATTTACATTCACTTAAACAGGAATTATACGCACCTATGTCTCTTGATGGAAGGCAGTGACAGTTTTCCCTAATTCCAGTTCCTTTAACATTTTTATAAACTACATTGTGTGCCTGTTCTAAAATTTCCCGAGTTGTGCAACCTGCTGCATGAATACCATATTTTTCATAGCTTTCATTTGTTGCACATGATTGAGTGTAAAGATTATATCTCTCTGATATCTCACCAATCCCTTTCAATAGCTTCACTTTATCTTCCTCAGTAAGTGGAATTATCTCAGGCATGTTCTCTTCAACTTTTTTGTACATATCAACAAAGCTGAATATGCATCTGTAAACTAATGGTGAGATCTTTTCGACTATATACTCGAATGTTTCCAGATGTTTTTCAATAGTGTATTTTTCAGTCAGGAGTATTGGGTCATATCTCCAGAGAATCTTATTGCTACCAACAATATCAGATAATTGTTTTAACGTTTTAATAGATTGATTTATTGTTGGAACTTTCGGTTCTATGTCCTTGCCGTATGCAGTAATTGTGTAGTTGCACAATATATTGTACTTTTCATCAATGTCACCTAGTTTCAGTATGGGTTGGTAGTTTTTGGAGCAGAACAAAAGACAATCAACATCTTCAGGCCTTAAGCTTAACTTGTATACATTCTCCCTTGCAAATGGATTTCTTGAATATGCATATCCTTCAGCTAGTCTATTCAGTAGCCATGGAGTGTAGTAGTTCACTATATCTGTTCTTCCGCCGACATTTATTATCATATTATCACTTACTATATCTGGTGCCATTAACATTTCTTATTTGTGTTTTGACCAGCATCATACAGCCAATTCTGATAAATAATAACTGTTCAAGACAACATTTTTATTTCTATACATTCACTAATGTTTTTATTTTATATCTGAATATATGTTAAAATTCTACGATTTGAACGAATTTCCAAAACTTTAATTACTGAAGAAAATAAAATTAGTATCTGTAGTGAGAGAAAAGTAGTAGATAATTTCTATACTATTGGCATAACAGTACCTACTGTTCCTTTTCCGTTTTCTTTAACTATGTCAAATACTAAGTTATTGGCATTTAGTCCCTGATAAGCTAAAGTCAATAAGTGCATCCTTTCAAATGCTCCGGTAGCATCTCCTGTTTCAAACATTGCTGTCTGTTCCATAATCGAGGATAATGCCGCTGCATTTAATGTTTGTTTGTTGGTAATAGCTACTACATGGTTTGCCATAATGTTTCTTAAACCATATCCTAATCCCTCTAAAAGAACCGGAGGTCCTAAAAGTGCACTGATATTTGAACCTGCAAGATCAACGGTTCTTGGATAAGCTCCCATTACTACAGTTTTGATGGTTGACGCATCAAACATATTAATTTCAAAACTGTCTATAATAGTCCGGATAGTTGCTGCACTTGCCTGTAAAGTTGATACGCTGTAATCGGCAGCTACATTCAATCTTTCAAATGGTATTTGAACCAATAACTGCTGTCCGTCATTAATTAGATTAACGCTGGTGTCATCATCTTCATTTACTTGCAATATTTTTTTCATTTTTGTTGCAATAAGTTCTGCATTTTCGACAATAGGCAAATCTAATTCCCGTCCGGGAACATATGTAGATTTTCCACCCATTGCACCTGTTTTTAAACCTTTTTCAATACCTGCTAAGTTAACAGCTGCAGACCTTTTAATATCATAAATCATCTGTTGTATAGCAGAATTTTTAAGGGGGCTAATTGATTCAAGTGGTACAGATTCTTCGATAATCTTTCCGTCTGGACCATATAAATCTAGATTGTCATCATATATTTTCATTAGTTACCTCCTAAAAAGTAATATTAATTTTTAGCGTATGCTAAATTTTTAATACTGATTATTATATCATAATAATCGTAATTAGTTAATAGTAATAATTATATAAAGTTTTCTTCATCTTAAAATAGTAAATTAATGTTTAATTTGAATTCTATCGATTTTTAAATGGATTTTACCAATTTAATTAATTAAAATAAGTTATTTTTTTAAAATAATCTCATGTAATATTTTTTTTATAAAAAGTATTATTTAATAACCTTATTGATAATGCATGATTTGGTGATATTTTATCAAATTAGGGATAGCCGTTTTAATTTTCATCTTAAATTGTAAGATTTGTGTGTTTTTATTTTAAAGAAAAGTAATTTAAATTTTACTTACTATAATCTAATTGTTTAAACAGTTTAAGAAAAAGTAATAATTATTACAAAGAGAATTTGTATTAAATAATATTTTTTTATCAAAATTTTGTATAAAATAATAATTTATGCATAATATAAATCCTATGTGTGCTGGTAAAAATTAATGATAAAAAAATAAAAATAAATTTATACTTTAGTTAGTTGGCAAAATTTGATGATAAAGACAATTTATTAATATTTTTTTATATTGGGGTGTCCACCAAAGGCAAATTCCGTTATGCAAAAATTTTTCTATTCTGCAATCGAATCACTATTTGCCTTTTTTTCAAAAATTTTCTTTTGAATTTGGCGAATACCCTATGGATGTAAAAGTTGATTATTTTATTAGCAATAATCAAATAGTGATTAATAGTAATAATTATTTAAATGTTTCTTTTATAAAATCAGCTTAATTAGTCTTATTTTTTTTAAAAAAAGTGTTTTAATAGGTAATATGTTCATATTAATAAGGAATATTTCTTTTAAAATCTAAAAAACAATATTGTGGAGTTATTTGAATTTTATTGTTTTATAATTTTTTATTATTGTCCTTATTTTGGCTAAATTATTGTTGTTTTTTTCATTTTATTGTTAATTTTTACATTGTTATTTTTTGAATTTGCCATGCGGGAGCATTTCCGTATCTTTTTTTTGAAAAATAAGTCTTTATATTCTATTTTCATTTTAGTAATACTTTTTTCTAATTTAATATTATTGTTAATATTTTTTCATTCAATTGGTATTATTATTTTTTAAAAATTAATTCAGCATTCTTTTTTTGTTCAATAAAATGATTTAAAATATTTATTTTATTATAATATTTTTCAATTTATTTGTATTATAATAGTTAAGGTTATAAACTTGAATCATGTAATAATACATCATTCATGTTAATTGGTGATATTATGAGTTGTTATAAATACTGGGGCAAACTTGAAGAAATAGCTAGTAAATTATCATCATATGGGGATTTAGATAAATATGGTGATTCTGCTTTAGATGATGTGGATATTAATGAAATTATTGAAATCCTAGATGATGTTGAAATCATTGCACATGATAAAACAATAGATTTCGACTCTGCAAAGCATATTCTTGATGATGAAAAGATGAATAATGCTTTAAAATTGATTAGAAAATTTTATGTTTATGTAGGTGCAAGACTTGAAACTGAAAACGCATTGGAGATTCTAGAATCAGACAATGTTAGTGAAACTCTTGATTCATTCCAATTCTATGACCGTTATGTTGGATTATTGAATAACGAAAGTCAGCTGGTTAAATTTAACAAAGATAAAACATTTCTGTTTTTAGGTTCAGGGCCTCTTCCATTAACATTGATAATGTTCAATAAACTGTTCGGATGTAAATGTATTGGAATAGAACAACAGGAAGATGTTGCAGAATTGTCAATAAAAGTTTTAAAGAAATTAGGACTTGAAAACGAGATTGAGATTGTTGTTGGAGATGAAACCGCTATAAAAGATTTGGATTATGACATTTTAATGGTTGCGGCATTGGCAGAACCAAAAGACAGGGTATTTTCAAACATCTGGCAATATGTTGATGAAAAAACTCCTGTAATTTATAGGACATATACCGGAATGAGAGCAATCTTGTACTCTCCTGTTTTGGATAAGGATACAAGAGGATTCCATAAGGAAGTAATGATACTTCCAACCGGAAATACAAACAACACTTCTGTTTTAATTAGAAAAATTCTTTAATTTTATTAATTTATGATTCTATTGTAAAAATAGAATTTCCTTTTCTTTTTTTAAAATCCTCATTTTTACATGGCTCTTTCAAAAACTTAAGTGATTTGGATCAAACTTAATTTATTGGAGCAACC